>NZ_JASDDF010000053.1:0-18343 GCF_030407535.1 Pseudoalteromonas sp. APC 3224
CAAATTCCCTTGGTAATTAGCGATTACGACAGAATCGCTTGGTAATTAAGATACGACAAAGTCGCTTGGTGTTAACAGTATTATTTGAATAAGTCTTAACTTTATCTGTCAGGTTTTATTGTTAGGGCTTAATCAAATCTGACAGTCGCATAAGTGCCATTTGCGGACTGTCGTAACCTTAGACTCTTGTTAGCCATTTACTCTGGTAGTGAAAATGTGAACTCTTGATAGTCGTGTTCTTTAGTCAGTGCTGAGGCTGTATTTTCAAAGTGCTGTAAAAAAAATTCAGACTCTACTGAATCAGGTGTCACATGCTCTTTCACAAATGGGTGCAATGCAATTCCTGCATTCAGAGACAAAGGCACAAAGTTGAAAAATATTTGAGATTTACTGAAACCTAAAGATTTTGCCTCTTCTTCAAATTTATCTGCATTTAAATAGTTACGAATTAGATCTCTAGCATTAGCTCTCAATCTTGATTCATTTCGTGGCAAAGTTAACAAATCGTCTAAATCAGACCAAGATAGAGGTATATCAAAGTACCCTCCACCTTCTTCCTCTTCAGGTACAACAGAATTTACGTATAGATACTTCTTTTTGTTTGTAGGCTTTTCACAAACTTGATTATGGTAGTTCCATAAACTTCTAATTCTGTTTGCTTTGTTATGGTGGCGAGCATTGCGAATTGCCAGAATTATGCAAAGTTCAGGGACTGAATACCAATCTACTGGCTTTCCTAATTCTTGCGCCATCAAATCATATAAATTATGGAATGCATTTAATTTTGCGTTAATTGCAGTTTCCACAGTACCCACGGCTTCTGCTCTATCAATATCAATTAATTGTTTTAATCTTTGATTCGATTCAAGCAGAACTCTAAACGTTTGAGTCAGGTCTTCGAAGGAATGGGTAAGCATATAAACTCCGTACGTATGAATTAATGGCTAACAGCTTATTGAACACCGTTTTGGTGGTTTATAACACACCAAAACGGCGTATATTACATACCCCGATAATTTCACCAATAATTTCCTTTGTAAACAAGTAATTAAAATAGCGAGATATTAAGCATGTTATTTTTCCCCAAAGCGGCGTTTAATAATGTTATCGAACAGAATTAGGCTCTTACTCAAAGAAGTAATAATAAATTTAACTTTTCAGTGTCCGCTCCTCGCTCATACCCGAATTCTTTTGTAGCGAGCTAAGCTTAAAACTCCATAAACACCGGAGTACAACTAATGCACCAGTTAACTATATATCAGCCTAAAGAGCCTTGGAATAAAAATAAGCTTGTAGGACAAAAGTTACCTCTAAAATTACAGCAAATATGGGCTATCCGAATACGACTGGAACTTTTTCATAAAATAAGAGATCTAGCACTATTTAACCTAGCCATAGATAGCAAACTAAGAGGGTGTGATTTAGTTTCACTAAAAGTTAATGACATTGCACATGGTAAAGCAATCCAATCACGGGCAATAGTCGTTCAAAAAAAGACTGGTATGCCTGTTCAATTTGAAATTACTGGAAATACAAGGAAATCAATTGTGGCGCTCATAGAGCAATTTACTCTCAATTCTTATGATTACTTGTTTAAGTCACGAATTCATTCCTCTGAACACCTTTCAACCCGTCAATATGGACGTATAGTTGACTCTTGGGTCACCTCAATTGGGTTAGATAAGACTCAATATGGCACTCATTCAATGAGACGTACCAAACCATCACTAATTTACAAAAAAACTAAAAATTTAAGAGCCTGTCAGCTTCTACTTGGCCATAGAAAACTAGAGAGCACTGTCAGGTACTTGGGAATAGAAGTTGATGATGCGTTAGAAGTATCAGAACAGATCGATGCTTAAATTTGAACCTAAGCCAGACTCGAAGTTAGAGTCTGGCACGTGCCATAATCCGACCTTGAGACACATAGAGATTAAGACTGCAAAGATACGAAAGCGGAAGTTAGCTTTGGCCTGTTTAACGACAAATATTCCGACAAAGCAGTCATGACTATTAGTTTATTGTTAAATCTAATCTTTCTTTTCGTTCATCTACTCAATAACCCCACGCTAAACGTGACTTTAGCGTGGGGTTAGAGTTCACAGTAATTTTATCTGGATAGCTCTTTTATTTTTTTCTCTGAAAACCAGCGATATAAAACAGGTAAAACAAATAATGTTAACAGTGTTGCAGTTACCAAGCCGCCAACAATAACACTCGCTAATGGGCGCTGTATTTCTGCACCAACACCATTAGACATTAACATCGGTATCAAACCTAAAGCTGATGTTATAGCAGTCATAAGTACAGGTCTTAATCTTGAAGTAGCGCCTTCAAAAACGGCTTTAGATGCTTCTAGACCGTCTTTAATACGTTGGTTGATACTTTCTACCATAACGACCCCATTCAATACCGCTACACCAAATAAGGTAATAAAGCCAACGGAGCTTGGTACAGACAAGTATTGTCCAGATAAATATAAGGAGAAAACTCCGCCAATTACAGCAAGCGGCACGTTGACCAATATCAGCATAGCTTGACCAACAGAACCAAAGGCAAAGTAAAGTAGTAGTGCGATTAGTGCTAACGATAAAGGTACAACTATAGCTAACCTATTTTGAGCACGTTTTTGACTTTCGAACTGGCCGCCAATCGAAACAGAATAACCTGAAGGTAAGTCAACCTTTTCAGCAATTACCGTTCTGATATCGGCAACCACGCTTCCCATATCTCGATTTTGTACATTTGCTTGGATAACGACTCTTCGTTGTACATCATCGCGTCTAACTTGTGGTGGGCCTGACTCAAATGAGACTGAGGCTACGTCACCCAGCCGCACCCAAGCACCAGTAGGTGATTGAAGCCGAATATCAGCAATAGCTTCTTTGTTACTTCGGTACTCTTCCTCTATGCGAACGTAAATATCATAACGTTCATTACCATTGATTATTTGTCCGGCTTCAACACCACCAATACCATCACGCACAACCTCCATTATGTCACTCACAGACAATCCAAAGCGTGATAGTTCTTGCCTGTTAGGACTTATCACCAATTGCGCTTCACCAGCAATTTGCTCCAATGCAACATCCCTTGCACCTTCAATGTTTTTAATTGCTGTTTCTATTTCTTGACCTTTAGCCGCCAGTACCTCAAGTTCAGGCCCAAACAACTTTATCGCCAACTGAGCCTTAACACCAGATAGTAGCTCATCGACACGAGTCGCAATAGGTTGAGAAAAGTTGAGTAGCAACCCAGGGAATTCTTCTAAAGATCTCTCCATTTTTCCTTGAAGTTCATATCGATTAGATGCACTGGTCCACTCAGAAACAGGCTTCAACCCTATGTAAATTTCGATGTTATTCACAGGCTCTGGGTCTCCACCTATTTCTGCTCGACCAATTCGGCTTAATGCATAGGTTACTTCAGGAAAAGCCATTAGTTTTTCTTCTAGAATTGGTGCCACAGTGAGCGCGGTATCTAAACTGGAAGAAGGTGCAAGCGTTGCTCTTAAGTTTATCGTCCCTTCTTCTAACTCAGGTACAAATTCAGTACCAATTAATGGAACTAATGCAAAGGCAGAGAAAACTAATATAAGTGCGGCTGAAATGACTAATTTGGTGCGTTTTAGTGCGAATGTAAGCCCTTTTCTGTAGAGTTTGTCTAATGGCCTAAGAACAAAGCTTTCCCTCTCTTTTACACCTGACTTAAATAAATAAGTAGCTAAAGCGGGTACAACAAACAACGCAACCACAATAGCAGATATAACAGCTAAAATGATGCTTATTGCCATAGGTTGAAATAACTTTGCCTCAACACCTTCAAAGCTAAATAAAGGCGTAAATACGACTAAAATAATAGAAGCTGCAAAAAATACGGGACGAGCCACTTCTTTACCCGCATTTTGAAGACGTAACTTAATACCATGCTCATCTTGTTCTACATCATGTGGATCAGTATCAGCACTAGGCACTCTTTCTTTTACAGTTTTTAAATGGGTAGAGTCTGGTCTATTTAAATGCTTAAACATGTTTTCAACCATCACGACTGAACCATCAACTAGCATACCAATGGCTACGGCAATGCCACCCAATGACATAAGGTTTGCAGAAATGCCCCACCAAGCCATGATCATTAACGCGATACCAATTGAAATTGGAATAGATATTAGGACAAGGAAGGTTGCACGTATATTCATTAAAAATAGTGCTAATACAATACAGATGAAAATAAATGCTAGTAATAGTGCATCAACTACTGTATCAACGGCTTTTTCAATCAAATCAGCCTGATCATAAAATGGTTCAAAGCGAACACCTTTAGGCAATGCTTGATTAATCAATGGGATTCTTGCATTGATACCATCAATGGTGGCTTTAGTATTAGACCCCATGCGTTTTAAGACAATGCCAGAGACAACTTCACCTAAATTTTCGACTTTACCGTCTTCGGTTTTGCGCGTCATTGTGACAGCACCTTGACGAATTTCACTGCCCATTTCAACTTTAGCAATATCCGAAACCGTCACAACTGTCCCATCAACTGTTTTGACGGGAACTTGTTTGATATTACTAATACCAGCGTCACCACTTTCAAACCAACCTGCACCTCTAATAACAAGCTGCTCTTGCCCACGGTTCATATACCATCCGCCAACATTGGCATTGTTGTTATCTAGGGCACCAACAACGTCTTCTTGCGTTAGGTTATAAGAAAGAAGCTTAGATGGATCTACATTTACTTGGTACTGCCTAACAATACCTCCAAAGGAGAGTACATCAGTAACACCATCGACAGGCATAACGAGTAATTTTACTACCCAATCATTGAGACTCCTGAGTGCCATAGCATCATAGCCTGCATCTTTATCTGAAATAAGAAGGTACTGAAATACTTGGCCTAGCCCTGAGGTGTTTGGCCCCATTTCGGGTGTGCCGACACCTTCTGGTATCAGTTCTTTTGCGGCTTGAAGACGCTCAAATACAAGTTGTCTTGCAAAGTAAATGTCGGTGCCTTCTTTGAAAACAACCGTGACGCCAGACAAGCCTGTTTTAGAAATTGAGCGCACTTGTTCTACATCAGGTAAGGCATACATGACCGCTTCAATGGGGTACGTAATGAGTTGTTCAACTTCTTCAGCAGCTAGTCCTGGCGCTTCAGTATTTACAGCAACTTGAACATTAGTAACATCAGGAAAGGCATCTAAATTTAGTTTTGGTATAACCATAATTGCGCCGACAATTGTGGCAAACAGCGCAATCAAAATCAGGAGTCTATTATTAACAGACCAATCTATTATTTTATTAAACATAGTCTTGCTCCTTAGTGGTTATGCGGATCAAATCCGCCTTTAGCGATTTCAGAAGCAACAAAAAATGCGCCTTTGGTTACAATTCGCGTCCCACTATCAAGGCCAATGATTTCCCTAAAATCACCTAAGGCTCGGCCTAGTTCTACTTCTACAGCTTTAAATTCTCCAGGGTGGTCTTCGACAAATACGGTCCAATCACCATCTGCGCTGCGGATCAATGCTTCTTCTGGCACAGCCATCACTTTCTGCTTTGTGGCAAACTGAAAGTAAACTTTTACAAACATACCTGAATGAAGGTTATCATCAGCATTCTGTACCCCCAATCTAATAATTCTTGTACGAGTTACGGGATCAATTGTATGGGCTTCTTGGATAACTTTGGCATTGTAACTCTGGCCTTCTAATTTAAGTACCGCAGGAGAATCAATTGATAAATTTAGCTTTTTATTTGGAGAAACTTTTGCTTCAACCCATAGTTGTTTTTCATCAGCTAACAACATGACTGAATCCCCAGCATCAACACGTTGCCCTTGGATAAAGTCGTCTTGAAGCACGACACCTTCACGGTGCGCCGTTAATGCATATTGTCCAAATGCTTTAATGTCTTTGTTAGAAATACCATTTATTGCTTTTTCAGTTAACCCTAAAGCAATGAGCTTGCCATAGCTCGCATTGTATGTTGTTTCAGCTTGTAATAATCGACTTTCACTCACCGTCTTATTACCCAGCTTTTTTACACGTTGCCATTCGGTTGAAGCGATTAAATAGTCAGCTTGTGCTTGTGCCATTGCTTCACTAAATAATGTAACTAACTTCTGACCTATTTCTACATACTCGCCAAGCGCTGCATGGCGACTGATAATGACTGACTCTGTACGTGGTGATACCACATAACTTTTATAGCCATTAGCTTTTATTTCGCCAGGTGCATATACGGAGCTAAATTGATATTCAGGCTTAACACTTTCCACTTTAATGTTAGCAAGCGACATCTTCTTTGGATCAATAGTGATACCTTCTTCATGTCCTTCTTCTCCCTCTTTATTACCACCTTCATGGCCGTGCTCGTCATGGTCACCTTTATCTTCTTCATGTCCCTTTTCGTGTTCATGCTCATCTTGATGTTCTTTTTCTTCTTGTTTCGAAACGTTTGTGACAGAACCAGTTCCATCTGACGACTGTGCAAAAGCATCATGATTTGTAGTAAACCCAACTAACAGGCAGCTAATTACTACGGCTAAAAATTTTTTACTAATTACTGTATTCATTTTTGTAACCTATATTTTTAATAAATTTAAGATTTCGTTTTTCGCTACTGAAAAAACAAAGCGCTCAAATCTCAAATTTGGATAACTGACCCATACTTAAAATGAAGGATATTTCTGCAAGCTTGAATTGATTTTCCAAACGTATTCCTGCATGAAGCCCTTCCGCACGTTGATTTAATGCAAGTAAGTAGTCAGAAGTATTAATGTCACCAGCTTCCCAGCGCTTATTTAATAAGTTTTCGCTGCTATCTAATCTGCCTTTTGTCAGTTTTTGCCATTGCTCATAATATTTTTTACTGACAATAAGCGATTCATAATTAGCTTTTGCTTCAAATGACTGCTTTCGATAAACCGACCGAAAGTTAGCCTCTGCTGCAATTGCTTCTGAATAAGCGGCTTTAACAGTATCTGAATAGTTATTTCTGATATTTAAAGGCATTGAGAAAGTCACGCCAATCAAGTCTTCATCTCCACTTTTCCCTGCGTTAACTCCAATGGTTGGATTGGCTTTAGATTCCATAGTGGTTAGTTGAGCTTTAGATTGTTTTATCTTCCATTGCGCTCTAGCGAGTTTAACTTTTGGATGTTCCTCAACCCACTGAGAGTTAAATGAATAGTTTGTTGCTCCAAAAGTAAATGAAAACAAATTGGTAGTATTAGGCGTCCAATCAGGCAATAACTCCTGAACATTTACCTCTGCATTTTTCAAAGCAATTTGCGACTCAGATATTTCACTGAAAACTTGGGACAAGTTTAAATAAACCAGTTCAGCGTCAAGTGGCTCTAAAAGTCCTGCTTTTCGCTTATCTTCAATAATTCCAACGAGCGTTTGTAATTGATTTTCTCTTACTGAAAGTAACTGAGCCACCTTTTTTGCTGCTTGCCAATTAACTATTGCAGTTAAAGCGTTAGCCTTTTTAGAATCGAGTAGAGATAACAATTGTTGCTGGTTTGCATAAACACCAATTTCACCAATGCTTTTATTTGCTGATTGCTTATCCCAAAAATCAATCGTTTGACTGATACCAATAGAATAATTATCAAAATCACCCTCTTTTTCATAGCTTGCTTCAAGCTCTGGGTTATATACGGCTTTAGTTAAGCTCTTGGCTCTATGATTACTTGCATTAAGTAACTCTTTAGCCGCAACAACTTCGGGATCTTTATTTATTTGACTATCTAGCCATGAAATACTTTTCTGTTTGGCATAAGTGGCAACTGAAAAACTCACAGCCATACATAAAGACAGGACTAAACCTGCATTTTTTAAATATATATACATAAAAATTCTTAATTTTAAAATTAATAAACACGAAACCTTTATCCATTATTAAAGGATAAATAGGTCATTAAAAATTAATCTAATTAAGAAATGGGCGGACGAAGTATCGCTTCAAGAAAGGTACTTGTTTGATCAATTTGATAAGGCGTTTTATTGATAATGTTTAGTTTGCCCGTGGTATTTGAATTACTGACTAAAATCCAAGATAAGTGGCTGCCACTGCAATGTCCGCAGTGATGACAATCTTTTTCATTATGCTGCTCATCACCTACATTATCATTTGAGACATTTCGATCATCTGCATGATCATGTTGAATTTGAAGGTGCTCTATATCTATTTGGTGATTCTCAGGTGTTGCGGATACAACAGCAGTTAACGATTGCAAAACAATCGAAACGACTAATAGTATTTTTAACGCAACATTGAATTTCAAAATAAACACCTACTTAAATATGAAAAATTATAATATCAAAAAAAGGTTTTCTAAACTAGCCATGCGCATGTTTTTCATGCTCGTCACGGCAAGTTTCTTGAGGAAACTCAAACTCAATGGTTGTATGAGATAAATTATAAGAAGAAAGTTCCTTAGCCACTTGTTGTTTTAGCCTAATTAATTTATCAACCTCAAAGTTATGGGCTAACTCTAGGTGAGCAGTTAATACGTGACTTTCCCCGTCTAATGACCAAAAGTGCATATGATGAATCCCATTAATTTCAGGTATAGCCTTTATCGCTTTTTCAATATTATTCTGCACTTCTTCATCAGGTGTAGCTTGAAGAAATAGTGCCAATGTTGTTTTCAGGTTTTTCAAAACGTTAAACAATATAAACAGTGTAAAGCCTATAGAAAGCAAAGGATCTAATATTGGTAGATCTACAAAAAGCAGCACAATAGAAACAATTAGGACTGCAACCCAGCCAAGTACGTCTTCAAGCAAATGCCACGTAAGTACTTTTTCGTTCAGCGTTTTACCCGCTTTTAGTTTAAATACTGCATACCCATTAACAGCAACCCCAAGTAATGCAAGACCCAACATTCCTTCAGCCATTGGCATTTCAGGATTAGATAATCTTGGTATTGCTTCAAATAGCACCCAGACAGAACCAATAACTAATACAATACTGTTAATTAATGCGCCAAACAGGGTAAGACGACGATAGCCATAGCTAAATCTATCGGATGCTTCTTTATCCGAGAAACGACTCAGTATCCAAGCGAATCCTATAGATAAACTGTCACCCAGGTCATGTACAGCATCAGCCATAATAGCGGTACTGTTGGTTAGCCAACCACCAATAAATTCGATAATAGTAAATGAAACATTAAGGAAAAATGTCCAACCTATACGGTCGTCTTTTCCATGCGAATGGCTATGGCTATGATTGTGCATTTTCCACCTCAAGAACTTTTAAATTTCTTACATTGACTACGTTAAAATTGATAAAGTGACGGATCACTCGTTGATACATCCAACGTTTGATTCCTGATAAGTTAGTTCCTTTTTCGAGATAAAACTCATCAGGGGAATTATAAACACCAAAATCATCATGAATACCTTCTTTTTGTATATAGGTATCTTGACCACGCCAATCTGTATCTGGCGAAGAGAAACACTTTGTTGCAACACCATAACCACAAAATTCGTTTTTTATTTGACTAAATTTGTGCTGTAGTGAACTTAAATATTGTTCATCTAATATAAAGCCTTCTAAGTTTATCCAACGATCCTTGAAATAAACTTCAATCCAACTATGAATGATATATTTAGGTGCTAACCAAAATACATAAGTTGGAATAGCTCCTTTTTGTAATCGCTGCTCAATAGTAAAGCCGTGAAAACGACATTGAATACCTAATCCTCGTAACAAAGCCATCAGCAAGTTACCCTTGGTATTGCATTGTCCGTAACCATCGGCTAAAACACTGCTTGCTGAAATATCATCACTCTCATTGTAACCAAATAATATTTCATCTTTAACAAATTGGTAGGCTGCACCAATTTTGTTGAAGTCATCGAGTTCTTGCCAATTACGCTCAGAAATTAATGATTGAATTGTAGAGTGTTCAAAATTTACTATCTTGGTTTTTTCTAGATATTTGCTATTCATTGATGTTTCCTTACTTTGAACAACCAAAGGTTGATTGTTTATCTTCATTTGGTGTTTAACGTGTTTTCTCAGCAACAGCTAATTCTTGTTTAGCATCGCTTAGTATTCGGTAAGCGCCTCGAAGAATTAACATTGAAATGATGCTACCAATGACGATATCAGGCCAACGCTGTTTCAGCACCATAACGAGTATGCCTGCGATAACGACACCAAGATTTGCAATTACATCATTCGCTGAAAATATCCAGCTAGCTCTCATATGTACTTCATCGTTGTTGTGCTTTCGAATAAGGATGAGACAAATCACATTTGCAACTAAAGCAACCATGCCTACGCCAATCATAAACCAAGAGTGAGGCTCACTTTCACCATACAGCCTTCTAGCAATATCCATTAGAATTAGCACGCCTAACCCCAGTTGGAAATAGCCACTCACTAAAGCAGCATTAGCCTTATGTTGGATTGACTTTCCCACCGCGTATAGTGCAATTGCATAGACGATTGCATCCGCTAGCATGTCTAACGAATCTGCAATTAAAGCCGTTGATTCTGATAACCAACCAAAGCCAATTTCAAAAACAAACATCGAGGCATTGATAGCCAGAAGCCAATAAAGCACCGTTTTTTGCTGGTTATCTTTTAGCTCAACTTCACACCCACAATCGCTCATTTTCATCTCCGATTAACTTGTATGCTCTAACTATAAATCCTATAGTGACTATAGGGTCAAGTTTATTTGGAAATTTTATGAAAATTGGTGAGTTATCGAAAACATCGGGGTATTCAGTACAAACCATCCGATATTATGAAAAGGAGGGCTTGCTGTCAGATCCTGATCGCACTGAAGGGAATTTCAGGTTGTATTCTAATAAGGCATTTAAAGAGCTAGAGTTCGTAAAGCATTGTCGAAGTTTAGATATTCCGCTTAATGATATTAAGCGACTCATTGAATTAAAAAACAAGCCAGAGGAGAGTTGCTCTAGTGTAAATGCATTAATTGATCGGCAACTAACTTTAGTTAATCAACGAATGAAGGAATTGAATGCACTCAAAAAAGAGTTAAAACTAATGGCAAGCTCTTGCGGGTCTGACGGTACAATTGAAGTCTGTGGCATTATCAAGTCATTAGATAGTTGAACTAAATATAACTTTAGATTAGTAGTATTCACAAAGGCAATAATGAAAACCATTGGCAAATTAGCACAATCATTAAATTTAAATGTAGAAACCATTCGTTTTTATGAACGAGAAGGACTGATTACACAACCTGAAAAACCAATATCTGGTTATAGACAATATGACGAATCAATAGCAGGACAACTTAGGTTTATCACAAAAGCCAAAGCGCTCGGCTTTACGTTAAGAGAAATAAAATCGCTAATGTCTATGGACAGCAACTGCGCTCAAGTTGAGCTATTAAACCGACAAAAGTTAGCAATCATTCGAGACAAAATTAATGACCTTCAACGTTTAGAGAAAGTAATTGTGGGTATGACAAATACCTGTATGCAAAACGAAGATCCAACACATTGCCCCATAATTGACTCATTAAAATGATTGACTCCGTACTTGTATACGGAGTTTAGAATGATGGTAATATCAACCAATAGACTTTCAAATGATAAATAAAATATTAGACAGAGTAGGCTCTAGTGGCGTTTGGCTAGCGGCACGGCCTGCCTCCCTGCATTAAGGTCACTTGCATCGGCATTAGGACTAGGCTTCTTCTCTCACTTCGAAGGAATAGCTGTAAATACGCTTTTACCTATTTTTGCATCTTTGGAACTATTGGTAAACTTATACAACTGGCACAAAAATAAAAACCATACCAGAGCTGTCTTCAGCATTCTAGGGCCTGTAGCAGTGCTATTAACGCTTTATCCTCTTTGGCTATATGATTGGAGCACATACCTATTTTACTTTGGTATTTGCTTAATGGTCGTTATGTCGGTTTTGGATATCGTAAAACCAGTAAGGGAGCAAACATGCAACGTATGGCTAATTGCCGTCGTTGAAACGATTAACGGTCAATGTCTGCTTTTCGCTCAAATAAGCCCCCGAAAAGTTGCTCATATAGCTATCTAGATTAACGCTTTCAAAAAACAGAATATATTTCCGATAACTACCTTTGAAGCACTAGAAACGGAAGTTTACTCCCGTTTTGTACTTTAAGATTATAAGCTGGTGTCTAGAGGAGGCAAGGAAGTTCAGAGTTAGTCATGGTACTGAGTGAGCTGAACATCTAACTAAATATAAGGCTGAGCATCAATCAATTGGGTGAGTTAATAACCAACAAGGTTTAACCTGATTATATACCTACAGACCTAAGCAACTTGCTTAACAGCCGCATCGACAGACGAAGTAAACGAATTTGTTTATTGATTTAAAATTGATGGTCAAAAAAACTAGTGTCTATTAACAGACTTAAGGCACATATGTGTTATGTTTACATTACCTCCATGGGATCCACGACTTTGGTGCATAGCCTGTAACCGCTACTTTTAAAAACAAGAGAAAACAATATGGACCTGATATAGTACCAATTAACATCCGAAAATCTAAGTTACTAAAACTAAACTCTCCTGTTTTAAATAACGCATACGCAAGACTACCAAATGCAAAAATTCCGCAAATTATAAATACGATTGCCAAAACCCTAACGAATAAATTAACTTTTTCGCCATTCCATGGAGCTTCCATAAAACCTTCTTGTAAACATAACAGCTTATTGAAAACCACTATGGTGGTTTATAACACGCCAAAACGGCATATATTGCATACCCTGATAATTTCACCAATAATTACCTTTGTAAACAAGTAATTAAAAAAGCTAGGAATTAAGCATGTTATTTTACCCCAAAATGGCGTTTAATAATGTTATCGGACAAAATTAGGCTCCTACTCAAAAAAGCAGGAATAATTTTAACTTTTTAATGTCCGGTTATCGCTCACTGCCGAACTTCGTAAAAGTGCCACTTTGAGTCGTTCAGTTTAATTCTTTGCTCAACTAATAAAAACTAATTAACAGACGTTTTACCTAATTCATTTAGGTCAGTGGCTTAGCTCTCCAATTGACCAACTGCGGTATTGTACTAGCAGTTATACTTCTAACTAACACTACTCATAACTCATTTTTTCGAAAATATCTGTTGTCACCACAACATAATAAATTTATTATATAATAAATTTATTATGGAGCATTTCATGAAAGTTCTCTTTTTATGCACTGAAAACTCAGCTAGGTCTATCATGGCTGAGGCGTTGCTAAAACATCATGGTAAAGGTGAGTACGAGGTTTATAGTGCTGGTACTGAGCCAAATAGTGTTGATAGTCGTACCTTGTCAGCTATCGAGCACTTTGGGTTACCTACCGATGGATTACACTCAAAACACCTTGATGAAGTTAGCAATATCCATTTCGATTTTGTTATTACCCTGTGTGATAAAGCGGCAAAAGAGTGTGATAGCCGAGTCAATGGTACTAACTGCCTTGCTTGGGATTTCCCTGAGCCTCGTTCTCGTAGAGATGCCAACCCGTTTGAAAAAACGCTACAAGAGCTAAATGAACGGATTAAAATGTTTTTGCTGATACAAGAAAAGCAAAAGCCAGCGCCAATAACGCCAACTACTTTTTACAAAGCTCTGGCTGATGATATTCGCTTGAAAACGCTTTTAATCATTGCGGTTGAGGGTGAAGCGTGTGTCTGTGAGTTGATGACTGCATTAGATGAAGAGAGCCAGCCCAAAGTGTCCCGTCACCTAGCACAGCTTCGAAAAACAGGCATTTTATCTGACAGAAAGCATCAGCAATGGGTGTTTTATTCGATCAATCCAACATTGCCAGCGTGGATGAAGCAAACCATCACCTCAACGGTAGTGAATGAGCCTATTTTTATCGAACAAGAGCTAGCCAGATTAAACTCGATGGGTGACCGTCCTACGCGTGTGGCAAGCTGCTGTAATTAAGGAATGTAACTATGGGGATTTTTGAACGTTATTTATCTGTTTGGGTGGCGATATCAATTGCTGCTGGTGTGGCGCTGGGGATTGTTTACCCACCTCTTTTTGAAGCTATTGCAAAGCTTGAAGTTGCCCATGTAAATGTAGTTGTTGCTGTTTTCATTTGGGTAATGATCTACCCAATGATGGTGCAAGTGGATTTTTCAACCATTAAGGAAGTAGGGAAGAATCCGCAAGGCTTGGTATTAACTTTGGTGGTCAACTGGCTTATTAAACCATTTTCAATGGCTGCTTTAGGTTGGTTGTTCTTCGAAGGCTTATTTGCCGATTTTGTATCACCAGAAACAGCGCAAGAATACATCGCTGGTATGATTTTACTGGGGGTTGCACCTTGTACGGCAATGGTGTTTGTCTGGTCGCAATTAACCAAAGGTGATGCGAACTATACCTTAGTTCAGGTGTCGGTGAACGACATCATCATGATTTTTGCATTCGCTCCCATTGCGGGGTTATTGCTTGGTGTAACAGACATTCATGTACCTTGGGGCACCTTGTTTATCTCGGTGATTTTGTATGTATTGCTCCCTTTAATCGCGGGAATCCTGACTAGAAAACACTTAAACAGCTCAGGTCGCGATGAAGCAGCTATCACAAGTTTGCTAGAGAAGTTAAAACCGTTTTCTGTTATCGGTTTACTGGCAACAGTCGTTTTGCTGTTTGGCTTTCAAGCTAACACCATTATTGAGCAACCACTTAATATCTTGCTAATCGCCATTCCGCTTATCCTGCAAACCTATGGCATTTTCATTATTGCCTATTTTATCGCGGTCAGACTCAAGCTTAAGCACAACATTGCTGCACCTTCTTGTTTGATTGGTACATCTAACTTCTTTGAATTGGCAGTGGCAGTAGCTATTTCCCTTTTCGGCTTACATTCAGGCGCTGCATTGGCGACCGTGGTTGGGGTTCTGGTTGAAGTTCCAGTTATGTTGTCTCTCGTATCGATTGTGAACAGAACAAAACATTGGTTTAACGAATAATTAAGAGGCTTTTTATGCACACTCATCCATATGACATACTAACACTTGATAATGGCGCAAGCTTTATCTTTACTCCTTGCCCCGGAACAAAAGACGTTGATTTAACAACATCGGTTACACAATTGAAAGATGCTGGAGCACAAGCGATTGTGACGCTGATGTACGATGCAGAAATGAACAAGAATGAAGCCGAAGACCTTCCTCAAGTGTGTGATGCACAAGGTATTAAATGGTTTCAGTTACCTATTTTAGATGACGATGCACCAAATGAAGATTTCGCAGCAGCGTTCAAATCAAACCTTGATGACATGCTATCTATCTTACGCAATCAAGGCACCATTGCCGTGCATTGTAAAGGCGGCTCTGGTCGCACAGGCTTAGTCATTGGACTACTGATGTTTGAACTAGGTTACGACAAGGCAGACATTATTAAACAAGTGCAGAAAATGCGCCCTAAAGCGCTCTCACACCCAGTACAACTTTCTTTTTTCAATGAGTTTCAAATAGTAGGAGCTTAACAATGGCAATTAAAATTGGTATTAACGGTTTTGGCCGCATGGGTCGCTTAACACTTAGAGCTGCTTTTGGTTGGCAAGACATTGAGTTTGTGCAAATCAACGATCCTGCTGGCAATGCAGAAACGCTAGCACATTTATTAAAGTACGATTCTGTGCATGGTACTTGGTCACATGATGTAACCCATGATGACAATAACGTGATAATTGATGGTCAAGCCATTCGTGTAACGCAAAACAAAGCAATTAATGATACGGATTGGTCTGAATGTGATTTGGTCATTGAAGCGTCAGGCAAGATGAAGAAAACTGAGTTGCTACAAGCCTACTTAGACCAAGGAGTAAAAAAAGTCGTTGTAACAGCACCCGTAAAAGAAGAAGGTGTACTTAATGTGGTTATGGGGGTTAACGACCATCTATATGATGTTGAACAGCACTCAATCGTAACGGCAGCGTCTTGCACCACAAACTGCTTAGCACCAGTGGTGAAAGTGTTACTGGATAAAATCGGCATCAAACATGGCTCAATGACGACTATCCACGACATTACCAACACTCAAACGATTCTAGATGCTCCGCATAAAGATTTACGTAGAGCGCGTGCCTGTGGCATGAGCTTAATCCCAACCACTACAGGTTCGGCAACGGCGATTACTCATATTTTCCCAGAGTTGAAAGGTAAGCTGAATGGTCATGCGGTACGTGTGCCTCTTGCGAATGCTTCAATTACTGATTGTGTATTTGAGGTTGAGCGTCCAACAACGGAAGCTGAAATTAACGCTTGGATGAAAGAAGCGGCTGAGGGCGAATTAAAAGGCATTCTTGGTTATGAAGAAAAGCCACTTGTGTCTATCGATTATAAAACCGACCCACGTTCTAGCGTTGTCGATGCATTATCAACAATGGTCGTTAATGGCACTCAGGTGAAGCTGTACACATGGTATGACAACGAGTGGGGTTACGCTAATAGAACGGCTGAACTTGCTCGTAAAGTCGGATCATCAATTAAAGGGTAATGTAACACTATGAAGCGCTTGGCATCATTATCTGACGATATTAAGCAATACCTTGTTGTAACAGGCAATTATTGGGCATTTACCTTAACCGATGGCGCACTACGCATGTTGGTAGTGCTTCATTTCCACGCGTTAGGCTATAGTCCGCTGAGCATTGCGATGTTGTTCTTGTTTTATGAAATCTTTGGTGTTGTCACTAATTTAGTTGGCGGCTTCTTAGGTGCCCGTTTAGGGCTAAATAAAACCATGAACATCGGTTTGGCGATTCAAATAATCGCCTTGCTGATGTTAGCCGTTCCCGCTGAATGGTTAACCGTTGTCTATGTGATGATTGCACAAGCGCTTTCAGGCATTGCCAAAGACTTAAACAAAATGAGCGCAAAAAGCTCAATTAAGATGTTGGTTGCCGCAGGACAAGAAGGCACCTTGTTTAAATGGGTCGCGGTATTAACAGGCTCTAAGAATGCCCTGAAAGGCGTTGGCTTTTTCTTAGGCGGCTTACTGTTAACTTTACTTTCCTTCAAAGGCGCAATGTTGTTAATGGCAGGTGTTTTGGCTCTTGTTTGGTGTTACAGCCTTTATGCTTTGAAAAACGACTTAGGTAAAGCCAAGAACAAACCTAAGTTTACCGACATCTTCTCAAAGAGTCGCTCTATCAATATCTTATCGGCTGCACGACTCTTCTTGTTTGGTGCCCGTGATGTCTGGTTTGTGGTTGCACTACCTGTGTTCTTGTCACAAGTGTTTGAATGGGATCATTGGACAGTAGGTGGCTTCTTAGCGCTTTGGGTGATTGGTTACGGTTTTGTCCAATCAATGACACCTAAGCTAATCAATTTCAAAGCTAGCGTTTCTCCTGCCACTGAAACCGTAAAATGGGCAAGCTTGTTGGCATTAGTGACATTAGGTATAGCTTTATCGTTACACTTTAACTGGGAAGTTAAAACGGCACTCATTGCTGGCTTAATGGTATTTGGCGTACTGTTTGCCATTAACTCATCTCTGCACAGTTACCTGATTGTTAGCATGGCTGATGCCGATGGCGTTTCGTTAGATGTTGGCTTTTACTACATGGCAAATGCAATGGGGCGTTTGATTGGTACAGTGCTGTCAGGCTGGGTTTTCCAGCTATACGGGTTAGCTGCTTGTTTAGCAATTTCATTTATCTTTATTAGTTTAGCTGCACTTATTTCTGCCAAGTTACCAGCCACAGCAAGTAACAAGTAAACAGTTTGCATTAAGGCTTTCCCCTGACACTTAGCAGTCAGGGGAATGAATTATTTACCAAAGCAACAACTGTTCCCTTCTTGGATGGGAGGACACTTTACTGTCCCATAAGAGCAATAGACGCAACAATCACCTTTTAATGGTTTAAGCAACTTTTTACAGCTTTCGCATTCGTAGTACCACTGGCAAGCATTTGTAGGCATAATCTCAACTTTACTAAACCCGCACTTTGGACAGGTTATCTTTGATTCTAACTCTATGCCTTGCATACTGGCTCCATAACAGGCCTAACCATATCTAATACTGACATAAATACCATCCATGTGATCAAAGAGACATCATTATACAATTAATGCAGATTGCCTAAACTCAATTTTAGGGCATGAACGGGTTCGCTAAGCGTCCGCTTTGTAGAATTAAGTCCAGATATCCAGATAACTCTGACTGTCTCTTATTCGCTCAAAGTCGCCTGTCAGGCTAAGTCTAAACCCGTTCTTTTAAACTGTAAGATCGGATGTGAGCTACTACATATTATTGTGTTAACACCAAGCGACTTTGTCGTATCTTAATTACCAAGCGATTCTGTCGTAATCGCTAATTACCAAGGGAATTTG
>NZ_JASDDF010000054.1:0-16643 GCF_030407535.1 Pseudoalteromonas sp. APC 3224
CCACTAAAAATTTGCTATAAAAAACCCGAGCAATGCTCGGGTTTTTTATTTGTAATAATGTAAATACTAATTGCAGTTGGCGTAATAACTACCAAATGGCTCAACGGTCAGTGTTTTATTATTAAGCTGCGCGTTGTAATGAGAAAGCGTGTTATGTTCTTTTTCAACACTAACATCAATAACAAGCTCTGCTTTTGCCCCGCTTAAATTGAATACACACAACATCTTTTCTTCGTTTAATGTGCGGTAAAACGCCAAAATTGGCTCGGCGGTTTGTATAAACTCAATATCACCTTCAAGTAATACTGGCTGGTTTTTACGCCAGGCCATAAATTCACGGTACGCGTTTAATATTGAGTTTGCATCATTCTCTTGCTCAGCAACTGCTTGTAGCCTGTGTTGTTGATCAACAGGTAACCACGGTTTTACCTCACTAAATCCTGCATTGTGTGCATTGCTTTGTGAGTTATCTAGGTTCTCCCAAGGCATTGGGGTACGACAGCCATCACGACCTTTAAAGTTTGGCCAAAAAGTTATGCCGTACGGGTCTTGTAAATCTTCAAACGCAACGCTGGCTTCACCGAGTCCGAGTTCTTCACCTTGATACATACACACGCTGCCACGAAGTGAAGCGAGTAGGGCGGTCAACATTTTACATTGCGCTGGGTGTACCTCTCCCGTTTCACTCCAGCGGCTAGCAACACGTTCTACGTCATGGTTACTAAATGCCCAGCAAGGCCAGCCTTCAGTCATGCGTTGCTCAAGTGTAGTAACGGTATTTCTTATATACTCGCTCGAGTAATCATCCGTTAATAGCTCAAAGCTATAACCCATATGCAGTTTATCGCCGCCTTGGGTGTATTCTGCCATTGTGGCTAATGAATCTTCAGATGAAATTTCACCCAGTGATACGGTACCAGGGTACTTGTTGAGTAAAGTACGAATATCACGCATAAACTCTATGTTTTCAGGCTGGGTATTATTGTAGTAATGGTACTGAAATGCATACGGATTATCTTCGCTAAATCCACGGCCTTGACGTTTTTCTTTTGGTTTAGCTGGGTTATCACGAAGCAAAGCGTCATGGTAGCAAAAGTTAATTGCGTCTAACCTAAAGCCATCCACGCCTTTTTTAAGCCAGAATTCAACATTATCTAGAACGGCTTGGCGAACATCGGGGTTATGAAAGTTAAGATCAGGCTGTTCAGTAAAAAAGTTATGCAAGTAGTATTGTCCACGACGCGGCTCCCATTGCCATGCACCACCACCAAAAATAGACAACCAATTATTAGGTGCTGTGCCATCTTCTTTAGCATCGGCCCATACATACCAGTCGGCTTTATCGTTAGATAAGTCTTCACGGCTATCAATAAACCATTGATGTTGATCTGAGGTGTGGCTTAGCACTTGGTCAATAATAATTTTAATGTCGCGTTGATGTGCTTGTGCAATTAACTCATCAAAATCAGCTAAATTACCAAAAAGCGGGTCAATATCACGGTAGTCACTAATATCATAACCAAAATCTTTCATAGGCGATTTAAAGAAAGGTGAGATCCAAATAGCATCTACCCCTAAGCTTTTAATGTAATCAATACGATTTATTATTCCTTTTAAATCACCAATGCCATCGTTGTTGCTATCTTGAAAGCTACGCGGATAAACCTGATAAATAACCGCACCTTTATACCATTGCTTTTGGGCCATGCTTTTCTCCGTTTTCACACTGTCTTTGTGTTGTTCTTTTTTAGAGGTAATAATCCTCGTTTATTTGAAAAAGCATACTTGAAGCCTGTCATGCTGTAAAAATCTTGCATACGTATGCACCTATTTCAAGGCATTAAAACAAGATGTACAAATCATTAAGGCAAGCGTTTTGGGTCGTGGATTATTCTTATTTTACTTTACCAATTCTAATATTGAGTTGTTAATTTATTGTTTGCGCCATGTAGGTGCGTAAAAACAAAGGTGTGCACTGAGTTGGTGTTTTTTAGTATTGGTCTTACCAATTCAATTTGAATAGATAGTGTGTTTAATAATAAATTAAAAAATAAAATCACTTTGTTTCACTTTATTGTCGTTTTATGAATGGCTTATTTAATAAAAAAATAAATACAGGTTAACGTCAAGCTCATAAAGTATAATTGCACCAAAATAATCCATTGCAAAACAGTTACTTACATGTTTGGTTGTAAATTTAATGTTAACTTTGGCTGTGTAATGCTATTTTGAATACGTATGCATAAAGTTGTTAATAAAATAATACGAGCGTTAATATTCATCCTGACAACAAAATAAGCTCGCATGTTTAACTATCACTTAAACAAGTAAGCGGGTATCACATTATGGGTAACGGGAAAACATTATGGCTATGTTCAAACCAAGTATATTAACGCTAGCATTAACTGCTGCCGGACTATCAAGCTTTGCCACCACCGCGGCACAAGAAGAAACAATAAAAAATGATGATGTAGAAATCATCGAAGTAAAAGGTTTTCGCGGTAGTGTTGTTGAATCAATTAATACTAAGCGTTTTTCAACACAGGTTGTTGAGTCAATTTCTGCAGAAGACATTGGTAAACTTCCGGACTCATCTATTGCAGAGTCAATCGCACGTTTACCAGGTTTAACAGCCCAGCGTCTTGATGGTCGTGCTAGCCGTGTAAGTGTTCGTGGTTTTAGCGAAAACGAAAGCGCAACAACATTTAATGGCCGTGAGCAGGTATCTATTGGTGACAACCGTGGTGTTGAGTTTGACCTTTACCCATCAGAAATAATGAGCGGTGTTACTGTTTATAAAACGCCAAGTGCTAGCATTGAAGCTGAAGGTATTGCTGGTGTTATCGACATGCAAACGGTAAAGCCTTTAAGTAAAGGTGAACAAGTGATCATGTTTAATGGTCAGTATGAGCAAACTAGCTTTGATAAACTAAACCCGGATGGCGATGACAAAGGCTTTCGTGGCACCGTTTCATACATAGACCAGTTTGCAGATGACACTATAGGTGTAGCATTTGCTTACAACACAATGAGTTCTCCAAACCAAGAAAAACGCTGGAATTCTTGGGGTTACCCTGAGTTTACAGGGAATGATGGCCAAAACTATTCAATTTTAGGCGGCGCTAAACCTTTCGTACGCTCATCAACACTTGAACGTGATTCAGCGATGCTAGTAGTGGAAGCTGCACCAAATGATCGTTTAAACATGACGTTTGATGCGCTATATGTAGATTTTAATGATGAAAAAATCTTACGTGGTATTGAAGTTCCTTTCGCCTGGGGTCAAGGTAGCATCGACCCAAATAGTGTTACTGTAGATGAACAGTCTGGCTTTATTACCAGTGCAGTCACTGAAGGGCAACGCGTTGTTGTACGAAATGACTACGAAGAGCGAAAAGCAGAGCTCACACAATTTGGTTTTAATGCAAAATACGATATTAACGATGATTGGTCAGTTGAGTTTGATGCAAGCCGCTCAAAAGTAGATCGTACTATTTGGAGTATTGAAAGTTATTCAGGTACCGGCCGTGGCGATGCAAACGGTATTGCTGATAACATAGGGTATGCATTTGATGGTGGAAATACGGGTGCACAGTTTACTCATGAGCTTGATTACAGCGACTACGACTTAATTCAGTTAGGTGGCCCGTTATCTTGGGGTGGCAGTGCTGCGTTAAATAACAAGTACGGCTTAAATGACACGGCTTATCAAAATACCGCACAAGATGGCTTTATTAATGCACCAGAGATTAGCGATGAGCTTTCAACGCTTAAGTTAGCTGCCAGTAAAGTACTTGAGAACGAATACTTTAGCCGTATTAATTTTGGTTTATCTTACCGCGACCGTGAGAAAGTAAAACAGTCTGAAGGCTACTTCATGACTTTAAAAGATTTCTCTTTAGATAATCCAGGCATGGTATCAGTACCAGAGCAATACCGTTTAGGTTCGGCAAGTTTAGACTTTATTGGCATGGGTGATATGATTGCTTATGACACTAACGGCCTAGTAAATGATGGTTATTACGATCTACTGCAAGAAAGCTTAACGGATCAAAAACACTTAACCCGTTCGTGGACAGTTCAAGAAGAAGTTACCGCTGCATTTATTCAAGCAGACATTAACGCTGAAATTGGTGGCATACCGGTAACAGGTAATGTAGGTATACGTTATGTACGCACTGAGCAGTCATCACAAGGCTTTGAGGCATCAAATATTAATGGTTTAGTTGTTGCATCACCTACTGATATTAGCCACGACTATTCAAATGTATTACCAAGCTTAAACTTATCTTTTGCAATTGACCAAGAGCAAACAATTCGTTTTGGTGCGGCTAAAACAATTTCTCGTGCTCGCCTTGATGAAATGCATGCATCGATTGAAACAAGTTATAACAGCGAAAAGCCAGACGAAAATGGTAACTATTGGTCTATTTCTGGTGGTAATGCAGAGCTTGAACCAAAAGAAGCAACAGGCTTTGATTTAACATACGAAAACTACTTTGATGCAGAAGGTTACTTTTCAGCAGCGTTATTTTATAAAGACATTGACCAATGGATTTTTGATGAGCGTTACGATGTTGATGTAACAGGTAAAGAAGACCCTGCAACCGGCGAGTTGCCTCCAGCAGACAGAAATACAGCTACTCGTTCAAGTAAAGTGAATGGTGGCGACGGAAGTTTATGGGGCTATGAGCTTTCATTATCATTCCCTTTCAGTGTATTACATGAGTCGTTAGAAGGTTTTGGTTTAATTGCGAGCCACACCAGCGTTGAGCAAGACTTGCAAGATCAAAACGGAAACGATTACGAACTACCAGGTTTGTCAGATAAAATTGATAGCCTAACTGTGTACTTCGAACGCAATGGTTTCCAAGCACGTACCAGTATGCGTAAACGTAGTGACTTTAAAGGTGATATCTACGGTTCAGGTTTTGCAACACAACAAGTTGATATACTTGGCGAGACTATTTGGGATGCGCAAGTAGGCTATGACTTTGCTGATTCTGGTATTGCTGGTTTTGAGAACTTATCAATGACGTTCCAAATTCAAAACATTACCGAAGAAGCGTTTACATCATTGCAAGGCGATAATGCGCTGCAAGTGCGTGACTACCAAGATTATGGCCGTACTTACTTACTCGGTGTAAGCTACAAGCTATAATAAGTTTTGTATTAAGAAGCCCTTGTAATTAGTTTTACAAGGGCTTTTTTATAGCTACTTTACCTAAGTTTTATCAACCTTTATGAACATGAGCAATAATATGAAACCAATAAAGCATGTCGTCATTGCAGGCGGTGGAACAGCCGGTTGGATAACCGCAGCACTACTTAATAAAGTGTTAGGTAAAGTAATTAACATTACCCTTATTGAATCAAGTAGCATTGGTACTATAGGCGTTGGTGAAGCGACCATTCCGCCTATTATTGGGCTTAATAATGCGCTCGGTATTAATGAGCAAGATTTTATAAATGCCACCAATGCGTCTATTAAACTGGGTATAGAGTTCGAAAATTGGAAAACACCAGGGCATAGCTACATGCATGCATTTGGCTCGTTTGGTAAAGATTTTCCCTTTTGTGACTTTTATAATTTTTGGGTGAAAGGGCACATTAATGGCAATGAGGACTCTTTGTGGGATTTTTCTCTTAACTATCAAGCCGCTAAACAGCACAAATTTACGCTACTAAATGCTATTCCTAATACTCAATTACCAGGGCTTAGTTATGCGTTTCATTTTGACGCTACTTTATATGCTGAATATTTAAAAAATCATGCATTATCTCGCGGCGTTAAACACATTGATGCAAAAATAGAACACGTCGAGCAATGCCCAGATACAGGTAATATCACCAACTTAATGCTTGACGATAATAGCCAAATCCAAGGCGATTTATTTATAGATTGCACTGGCCAGCGCGCACTTTTAATTGAACAAACTCTCAATACGGGGTTTGTTGATTGGTCGCATTATTTACCTTGCGATAGTGCTGTTGCAGTGCAATCAACAGGCAGCAACGAATTAAAGCCCTATACGCGCTCCATAGCACATGACGCAGGTTGGCAGTGGCAAATTCCGCTACAAAACCGAACAGGAAATGGCTTAGTGTATTGCAGCCGTTATTTATCGGATGAGTCAGCAACCGCGCTTTTATTAAATAACTTACCGGGTGAGCCAACAACAAGCCCGCGTTTAATTAAGTTTAAAACAGGTCGACGTTTAAAGCAGTGGCATAAAAATGTAGTCGCAGTAGGGCTCTCTAGTGGGTTTTTAGAGCCCTTAGAGTCTACTAGTATTCACTTAATACAAAGTGCGGTCATACGTTTAATTAAGTTGTTTCCTCATAATGGGGTTAGTGATGCGTTAGTAACTGAATTTAATAAGCAAAGTATCAGTGAAATCGAGCATATTCGTGACTTCATTATTTTGCACTATAAATTAACTGAGCGAGAGGACACCCCATTTTGGCGTCAATGTAAGCAAATGGAAATTCCTCAATCGTTAGCGCATAAAATGGATTTATTTAAACAAACGGGCAAAGTAGTGCGCGAAAACGACGAGTTATTTGCAGAAGTAGCTTGGCAGCAAGTATTTATAGGTCAAGGCCTAATACCAGATGACTATAACAGTATTGTTGATTCATTAAGCAGTGAACAACTAACGGATTTATTCGCAACGTTAAAAACCCTAATAAATTCAACGGTAGATAAGCTGCCTACTCATAAAGAGTTTTTAGCTAAGTTAAAAACAAACTAAGTGACGTGACGTGACGTGATGCTTTAGTTGCGGGTTAATTGTCACTGAATATGGCTGTGAATACGTATGCAGCAACTGTAACCAAGCCTTACTTAGCTTTAGTATAAACCTATAACAACACTGAAATAAAAATGACACACACAATGAAAAAAAGATTTTACACGCCGTTGCTTATATGCAGCGCATTGCTGGTGCACGGTTGCAGTGATGACAAAGAGACAAAAACAGATTTGTTAGTTAAGCAAACAGACCCAGTTAAGCCAGTGGTATATCAAGTATTTACTCGTTTATTTGGTAACACCCAAACCGCTAATGTGCCATGGGGAACCAAAGAGCAAAATGGAGTTGGTAAGTTTGCTGATTTTAACGACGAGGCACTAAAAGGCATTAAAGAGCTAGGTACCACGCATGTGTGGTACACCGGCGTTTTGCATCATGCCTTGGTGGGTGATTACACTGAGTACGGTATAAAACAAGACGATCCTGATGTGGTAAAAGGGCGTGCAGGTTCGCCTTATGCAATAAAAGATTATTACGATGTAAATCCAGATTTAGCTATTAATGTTACCAATAGACTCGAAGAGTTCAGCGCGCTAATTGAGCGTACTCACGAGCACGACATGAAAGTAATTATTGATATTGTTCCTAATCATGTGGCTCGAGATTATCACTCAATCGCAAAGCCTAACGGCGTGAAAGACTTTGGTGAGGACGATGATACTAGCAAGGCGTATGCTAAAAATAATAATTTTTACTATGTACCGGGTGAATCATTTAAAGTACCAACAAGCGACAGCTACCAAGTATTAGGTGGCAACAAACACCCTTTAGCCGATGGTCAATTTAGTGAAATCCCAGCAAAATGGACTGGCAATGGTGCACGTGCTCCAAAGCCTGATATAAACGACTGGTACGAAACGGTAAAAGTTAACTACGGTGTTAAACCCGATGGCAGCCTAGACTTTCCAACTTTACCTAAATCGCTTGAAAACCAAGATTACCGTGCACATTATGAATTTTGGCAAGATAAAGAACTGCCAAATAGTTGGTATAAATTTAGAAATATTGCCCTTTATTGGCTTGATAAAGGGGTTGATGGCTTTCGCTATGATATGGCTGAAATGGTACCCGTTGAATTTTGGAGCTTTTTAAATTCATCAATAAAAACACATAAACCCGATGCGTTTTTACTCGCCGAAGTATATAACCCATTGATGTACCGCACCTATATTCACCAAGGTAAAATGGACTACTTGTATGACAAGGTCGGTTTTTACGACACCCTAAAAGGGATTATGCAAGGCAAGCAAGCCGCTAACACGTTATTTAAAGCACAAGCTGAAGTGGCAGATATTGAACAGCACATGCTGCACTTTTTAGAAAACCATGACGAACAGCGTATCGCAAGTCCTGACTTTGCTGGCAACGCTGCATGGGGTAAACCGGCTATGGTGGTTTCTAACTTAATTAGTAGTTCGCCAACCTTGCTTTATTTTGGCCAAGACGTAGGTGAAGATGGATCAGAAAACGCAGGCTTTGGTTCGCCTACACGCACCAGTATTTTTGATTACATTGGCGTACCAGCGCACCAAGCATGGATGAATAATGGCAAGTTTGATGGCGCAAATTTAACTCCTGAGCAAGCACAGTTACGTCAATACTATATCGCAATTATGGAACTTAATGGCTTACCTGCTGTTGTTGCCGGTGATATGGCACCCTTGATGGTAACAGGCAGTGATAGAGTGGTGGGTTTTGTACGCACCTTAAGCCAGCAATCATTATGGGTGCTGAGCAACTTTAGCCAGCAAGCGCAAACAGTCACTATTACGCTAACGCCGAATCAAGCAACTATGCTCAAACCAAACTCAACGCTATACGACCTACTAGAGTCGCATAGCAGTATTTTGGTGAGCGATGAGAAACAAAATACAACCTTTACGCTGACCCTTGATGCACTCAGCAGTGCCGTTTTAACAAATAAGGCTGATCATGAATTATAACAACAAACCAACCTTAAGCTTTTGGCAAATATGGAATATGTGCTTTGGCTTTTTAGGCATTCAATTTGGCTTTGCACTGCAAAACGGTAACGTAAGCCGTATATTTCAAACACTTGGCGCTAATGTCGACGATATTCCTATTTTATGGGTTGCAGCGCCACTCACCGGCTTAATTGTGCAACCAATTATTGGTTATTGGAGTGATAAAACTTGGGGCAAATTAGGCCGCCGTCGTCCTTTCTTTTTATACGGTGCTATATTAACCACGTTATCGCTTTTTATTATGCCAAATTCTCCTACGCTTTGGATTGCTGCGGGTATGCTGTGGATTATGGATGCGTCAATCAACGTTACCATGGAACCGTTTCGTGCTTTAGTAGGCGACAACTTGCCAAACAAGCAGCGCGCCACAGGCTATGCCATGCAAAGCTTTTTTATTGGCGTGGGAGCAGTGGTTGCATCAGCACTCCCTTGGATGATGACTAACTGGTTTGATATTGCTAATACCGCACCGATTGGTCAAATTCCTGACTCTGTAAAGTATTCGTTTTACTTTGGTGGGGTTATTTTATTTATTGCAGTTGGCTGGACTATTGTCACCACAAAAGAGTATTCACCCGAGCAGCTTGCACAATTTAATCAACAAGAATCACAAACAACACAAACCAATATTACTAATAGCGTTAATTTTACCAAAGGCGGCGTTATTTTTAGCGGCTTAGGTGTGCTTGTTTTAGCCACGGTATTAGGGCTGGATCTGGAAAAAGAACTTTACTTGCTGGCTGCTGGGTTAGTTAGTTTTGGTGTTATTCAATTTATTGCAGCGGCATTAAAAGCTAAACAGCACACTAGCGGCGGTTTTTATAATGTAGTGAATGATGTATTCACTATGCCTGAGGCGATGAAGCAATTGGCATGGGTACAATTTTTTAGTTGGTTTGCGTTATTTGCTATGTGGATTTATAGCACCTCAGCGGTTACTAGCTTTCATTACGGGAGTACAGATACCAGCTCGTTAGCCTACAACAACGGTGCAGATTGGGTGGGTATATTATTCGCCGCTTACAACGGCTTTGCCGCGATTGCTGCTTTATGTATCCCGATCATCGTTAAACGCGTGGGATTAAAAGTAGCACATGCACTTAACCTTATTTTAGGTGCGTTGGGCCTAGCAAGCTTTATGTTTATAAAAGATCCCAGCTTACTTATTTGGCCAATGATAGGCGTAGGCTTTGCGTGGGCGTCTATTTTATCTCTGCCTTATGCAATGTTAAGCACTTCGGTACCGAGTCATAAAATGGGTGTTTACATGGGTATTTTCAACTTTTTCATTGTGATCCCACAATTATTAGCCGCCAGTGTGCTGGGGTTAATATTACGCCACTTTTTTGAAAACCAACCTATTTACGCATTAGTACTGGGCGCTGTGTCGTTTGTACTTGCAGCGGTTGCGGTATTGCGTGTTAAACACACTCAGTAACGTAACGAGTAAACTGAAATTAATTAAGGCTTTAAAATGAAAAAATTAAATACAATTACCACCAGTTTATTAATGCTTGGTTTAACAGCTTGTGGCGCGCAGCAAGAGCCATCAAACAGCGCTGTAATGCAGGTATCGGCACCGGGAGCCCCTGGGGCAGAGCCATTTTGGGCTTATGCAGGTAAAACCGGTATTGGCACATCTTTTGAGCAATATCAAAATGGCCATTACAGTGATGAGGCCCCCACAGGAGCGGTTTCAAAAGTATGGTTTTCAATTGCCAAAGGTATGATCACCGAAACGATGTTTGGGCTTATTCATCAAGCGCAAATTAAAGACATGCAATTTGTGGTAGTAGGAAAAGATTTTACAGTCACAGAAGCTGACGATTTAGACGTTACCATTGACTACTTATACAAAGACGATAAAGGCCGCCCGTTATCATTAGCTTACAAAGTAGTAAGCAAAGATAAGCAAGGCCGCTTTAGCCTCGAAAAACACATATTTACCGATCCTGATGGGCAAAGCTTATTTGTACGCAGTATTTTTAATACCGAGCTTGAAGGCGTTAAGGCATACGTAAGCGTTAACCCGTATGTTGATAATAACGGCCTTGATGATTTTGCTAAAACTACAGATCAAGGATTGCTTGCATGGCAAGACAACAGCTACCTTTCATTGCAAGGTGCGCAGCCATTCAAACAAACAAGTGTTGGTTTTACAGGTGTGAGCGATGGTTTAAGCGAGTTGAAAACAACTCAGCAGCTTACTCAGGTTTATAAAAATACCGGTGAAAAATCGGGTAATGTTAGCCTACTTGCAGAGCTGGGTGAAATTGGTGAAAACAGCCAGTTCGATTTAACCCTAAGCTTTGGTAATAGCGAACAAACCAGCTTTAAACAAGGCCAAGCTACGTTAGCCAAAGGTTACCAAGCGGTGCTTGATAATTACAACGGTAAAGGTGAAGCGCTTGGTTGGCAAGACTACCTGCAAAGCCTTGCACCGCTAAATAACATGAGCGAACAAACCGCAGATAACGGCAAGTTACTTTACACCAGTGCCATGGTACTTAAAGCGCAAGAAGATAAAACTCATGCAGGTGCGCTTATTGCCTCATTATCTAACCCATGGGGCGAAACCGTATCGGCTAAAACAGGCTCTACTGGTTACAAAGCGGTATGGGTGCGCGACTTTTATCAAGTTGCCATGGCGTTTATGGCCATGGGCGATAATGCGACCGCTAAAACCGCATTCGAATACCTTGAAAAAGTTCAAGTAAACAGCAAAACCCCTGGCAATAAAGGCGATACAGGGTGGTTTTTACAAAAAACACATGTTGATGGTGAACTAGAATGGGTAGGTGTACAGCTTGACCAAACAGCAATGCCACTCATGCTTGCATGGAAACTCCATCAGGCAGGTGTATTAAGTGATGCAGAGCTCACCGATTGGTATAGCCGTATGTTAAAGCCCGCAGCAGACTTTTTAGTTGAGGGTGGCCGTGCAAACATTCTATGGAACGACACACAAATAACGCCGCCAGCTACTCAGCAAGAACGCTGGGAAGAGCAAGAAGGGTATTCGCCATCAACCACCGCCGCGGTTGTTGCTGGTTTAATTACTGCAGCCGATATCGCTAAACTAGCAGGTGATGATACCAATGCAACACGTTACCTAAATACAGCTAAGCGTTATAACAATGATATTGAAAAATTAATGTTTACAACAGCTGGTAATTTAGAGTCGAGCGCTTCTGATGGTGAATATTTCATTCGCATTGGCCAAGACAAAGACGCCAATTCAAATACTAAAATTAACGCTAATAATGGCCGTGAAGGGTTTAATAAAAAGCAAATACTTGATGGTGGCTTTTTAGAGTTGGTTCGCTATGGCGTACGTGATGCGCTAGCGCCTAGCATAGTAAAAACATTGCCAGAATATGATGATGAAACTCTAACCGATAACCTACAAGTTAAATACAGCTTTGAGTTTACTGACGGCAACGGCACATTTGCAGGCTACCGCCGCTATGGTAACGACGGGTACGGTGAAGACGAGGTAACGGGCGCTAACTATGCCGAAGGAGGAAAAAACAGCCCAGGGCAGCGTGGGCGAGTTTGGCCATTTTTTACCGGTGAACGTGGTCATTACGAAATTGCCGCTGCAAATGCCAATAATAGTTTAGATGCAACAAAACAGCAGGCTATTAAAAATAGTTATGTAAAAGGCCTAGAGCAATTTGCTAACCAAGGCATGATGCTACCTGAACAAGTATGGGATGGTGTAGGCATTAATAAAGCGGGTTACACGTTAGGCGAGGGTACAAACTCGGCCACACCACTGGCGTGGACACATGCGGAATACGTAAAGCTAGTGCGCTCACTAAGCGACAAGCAGGTATGGGATCATTACCCGGTGGTAACTAAAGCACTAAAATAACCGCAAACTAATTAACACAGCCGTAGTAAAATACGGCTATGTTATTTATTACAATAATAACGAGGCTGAAATGAAAACATTTACCTTGAGCGCATTAGCATTAGCAATCATGCTAACAGGCTGCCAAAGCGCACCATCATTAAATAACTACACGAATAACACCGAAACATCGCCACTAAATACTGAACAACAAGCAAACCCATGGTGGGAAACCGCCATTTTTTACCAAATTTGGCCACGCAGTTTTTACGACAGCGATGCTGATGGTCATGGCGATTTTAATGGTATGACCCAAAAGCTCCCGTATCTACAAGAGCTTGGCGTTAACGCATTGTGGTTAACCCCGATGTTTGAAGCACCTTCTTACCATGGCTATGACTTTACTGAATTTTACCAAGTAGAAAACGACTACGGCAGCATGGCCGAGTTTGAAGCCTTTATAAAAGCTGCTGACGACAAAGGCATGAAAGTCATACTTGATTTAGTTATAAACCATATATCAAGTAACCATGAATGGTTTCAGCGTTCAGCAAATAATGAAGCCCCTTATGCAGATTACTTTATTTGGCGCGACGATATGCCAAAAGCCGGAAGTGGCTGGGGCCACGCATGGAGTAATAACGACCAACCAGATGCCGTATGGCATTGGAATGAAACACGTCAGCAGTATTACTATGGTGCGTTTGGAGCGAGCCAACCTGACTTGAACTTACGCCACCCTGATGTTGTTGCCGAAATGGAAAAAATGGCTAAGTTTTGGCTTGATAAAGGCGTTGCAGGGTTTAGATTAGACGCAGTTCGTTTTGCAATGGAAGGTGGCGCAGATGCGCAAGCCGATACCGACGAAACCATTGCATATTGGCAGCACTTTAACCAATACGTAAAAAGCGTTGATCCAGAGGCATATTTAGTGGGTGAAGCTTGGGCAGACATTCCCGTTGCAGCAAAATACTTTGGCGAAGGTAAGGGCCTCGATCAAGGCTTTGATTTTGAAGTGGGCTATAAAATACTGGGCTTATTAAAACCCGATGTCAGTGGTGAAGCGCAATTTGGCACCATGCAATCTAACCAACAAGTGAATACAGTTGATGCCAATGTGCTTAAACAAAATTTACAACAGCGTATTGATTCAACTGCGCCGCTTGATTTTTTTGCACCGTTTTTAACTAATCACGACCAAGAGCGTGTGGCTTATCAACTTGCAGAGCACGACGATAAAGCAAAAATTGCTGCCGCTATGTTATTTAGCTCTCCGGGCACGCCGTATATTTATTACGGTGAAGAGATTGGCCTAACACAAGGTGGCACAGGTCACGATGTGTATAAACGCGCGCCAATGCAGTGGAATAACAGCAACCAAGCAGGTTTTACTCAAGCTCAAACAAGTTGGGTTGAGCAGGCTGAACTGTTTGGTGATAACTACACCCAGTGGTGGCCTGAATATTTAGCACAGCAAATTAATGCTGCTGATCGCAATGTAAAAACGCAACAAGCACAATCTAATTCACTGTGGCGTTTATATCAGCACTTAATCGCACTAAAAAAACAGCGCCCAGAGCTTCGTATTAAAGGCAGTTATGAATTAACACAGCACAACAACGGCCTAGTTGAAATAACCCGTGAGTTAAATGGCAGTAAAAGTATGTTTGTATTTAACTTAACCGCTAACCCGCAAAGCATCAGTAGCATCAAACGCGATGGGTTAAGGCCTAACTGGCAACACGACCTCAATGGCGAGCAACTCGCTGGCTATGGTTTGTTGTTATTGAATAACACACTGTAAATAAAACACACACAAAAGGGGCTAAAATACGTTAGCCCCTTTTTGTAAAAATGCTTTTATTGCATTGCCCCCAAGTTATAGCGCATTTTTAAAGCTTATTAGATTAGATAAAAGTCCTTTAAATTCATACTTTATAATATTTTACTTAGTGGGCTAATTACCCCATTCGCGCCTTGTTGTAAAACATGCGTATATATTTGCGTGGTGCGAACATCCCTATGGCCAAGTTGTTCTTGCACGGTGCGAATATCAGCACCACTTTGCAGTAAATGTGTTGCGAACGAGTGCCGTAGTGTATGGCAGGTAACATTTTTTTGAATTTTTGCCAGCTTTGCAGCCTGTTTAATTGCTTTACGAACTGTTGTTTCATCATTATGGTGGCGACGCAGCTTTTTACTTTCTGGGTCCATGCTTAACTGGGCAGAAGGAAACAAATATTGCCAGCTTAGTTCATAAGGAGCCGCTGGGTATTTTCTAGCTAATGCATTCGCAAGCCAGACACCGGCACAGTCTGTTGCTTGTTTGTCTCGATGCCAGTAGTCATTTACCAAGTGACTTTGGCTGCGCAACAACGGCAGTAGTTCGAATGCTAATGTTACTCTGCGGTTTTTATTGCCTTTGCCCTGCCAAATCATTAATGAGACATAGTCATAATCGACATCTTTAACCCGTAGCCTTACAGCTTCCATTAAACGTAGACCACTACCGTAAAGTATCTGAGCGATAAGTTTATACTTTGGATCCATTGCCAATAATAAACGCTGTATTTCTTCACGGGTCAGTACTACCGGTAATTTAGGTGACACGAGTGATTTATTAAAATTCATTTCAAGTGATAACGGTCGACTAATAATATGACGGTATAAAAATACCAAAGCATTTAAATCCGTTGCCTGAGTTTTCATTGCAACATTACGCTGATTACTTAAATAAGATAAGAATTGCTCAACCTCCGACTCTGCCAATTGCGCCGGATGTTTTTTACCATGGTATAAAATGTAAAATTTTATCCAATATTGATAAGTGTCTATAGTACGCTTGGCATAACGACGCGTTATCATAAAGTCACGGATTGATTCTAAAAATATAGAAGCCATAATCTGCTCTAGCTGGTACTGTATATAAAAACAGTAGTTGTATTTAGTTTTTTTTCAACAACTCGCGGGATTATTTCTTGTATTTTACAACAACAAAAAAACAACAAATATAAATCCCTTGATTTACATTTAGATACAGAGTTAAACTTAAAGTATTAAAAAATCAAAGGATTTTATGTCTACAACTTGCGGGTTTAGATCCTTTGAATAAGCTGTTAGCTGTCAGTGCTTCATTAACCTAGGTGTAATATGAATATTCAAAATATTTCTATAAAAACGGAACAAGGCATTAAAAGTTATATGTGTGTTCTAAAAAATCAAGAACAATCAATCTATCAAATAGTTAATGCTCAGGGTGAAAATAATCCACAGTCTATCGAATGGAAAAATAATGGCAGTGTGAAAATCTTTCTTTTTAATGGATTAAAAATCATTGGTAATGAAGTATTTTCATTTACAATCTTATCAAAAGAGAGCTATAAACTTGGCACTCTTGCATAACAAGAATGAGAGGTTATGACGTATTATCATGCAACCACTAACCAGTTAACTTCTGGGCAAACTATAAATTCAACGCGGCAGAATCAGTTCTATGTAAATACATCACAGGAAATGGACAAGTCTAGACCTCAAGGTGTGACTGGAAGAACCAACGCGTTGTATGTGACGGATAGTGATGAGTTTGCAGTCCATTATTTGTTAAAGCAAAATGTGCGACTGTCCAATATTAAGCTGTATGAAGTGATTCCAAATAACCCTCACAAGTGCCCCTTTGCAATCACACATAGAGTTGAGTTGAAACTAAATGCAAACGATTGTGCAAAGAACCTGATTAATGAGTATTGGAATCCAACACTAAGTTGGAAATTTTACGAATACCTAACGGATTCAATTCAAATTGTTAAAGAGGTTAGTATTCCTTGTTTAGACGATTTTATTTTTACTATTTCATATGATGCTGACGTTAGGCTAGCTGAGAGTGTCAGCTAACAAGCACTTTAAACGGAACATGCTCCTCACCCGTTTTAGTGGACACCTCCTCATTACTTTGAGGAGGCTAAAATGCCTAGATATACCCAACCTAGA
>NZ_JASDDF010000055.1:0-13508 GCF_030407535.1 Pseudoalteromonas sp. APC 3224
TAGTCCCACAAGAGGAAGACATGCGTATTAAATTTATATTTATATTGATAACTTTATTTTCGAGCGTATCAAGTGCGCAAGACTTTTTTGTTAAGGAAGTGAGGTTCAAAAACATTGTTGCCAATCTCTATCTTCCTAATACCTCAGAAAAAGTTCCTGTGGTTATTGCAATCGGTGGTTCTGAGGGAGGAATCAGCACAGGTGATGCCAATGGTAAAATGATTGCACCACATGGGATCGCTGTATTAGGGCTCGCCTACTTTAAAGAAAAAGGGATTGCTCAGACACTAGATCAAATACCCTTAGAATATTTTTTAAGTGCAATTGATTATCTTGAGACTGTTTCTTCAATAGATTCGTCAAAAATTGGTTTTATTGGTGGTTCTAGGGGAGCTGAATTAGCGCTTTTATTAGCATCGAAGGAACCACGCATAAAATCTGTTGTAGCGACAACTCCAAGTAAAGTAGCTTGGTACGGAATGACTACAGCAAGGTCAGCGTGGACATTTAACGGAAAAGATATTCCTGCTTTAAGCTTGGAACTTGATGAAAAGGCTCCTTTACTTAATCGATTTGAAGTTGCTTTAGAAAATAAAGACAATGTAGCAAACTCATTATTCTCCTTCGAAAAAATAAATGGTCCAATATTGCTGATTTCAGCAAAAAACGATCAAGTTTGGCCTTCATTTCAAATGTCGAACGAGATAGAGGAATATCTTAAAAAACATAATTTCAAACATTCCGTCACACACAACGCATATCCGACAGGTCATGGTTTTAGTCAAGAGACAGCGCCTGAAATAAAACAGTCAATAATTGACCATTTCATGCGTACTTTATAGTGCTAACATATATGAACCTTAACCGAGTCAATGGACTAGTTTTTTTACCGTTTTCATAAATTGACGTTTAATTCTAAATCAAAAAACAATTCGTTTGCTTCGTTTGCTTCGTCTGTTAAGTAGGTAGCTTACAGCAAATTATGGATTCATGTTACTGTAAAAGTTCATTGAGCTGTCTCCTATAAGGTTGGTTACCCTTTCATCGTAGTTGAATAATCGCGATGCAGGGGAGGAGGCTGAATGAGAATCAAGCCATTTCAACAGGACAAAAAATTGTTGGCTTTTCTCCTTCGTCACTTATTTAAATCAACTAAATTTGCCTATTATTTGGGCGTGATGGATTAGTTTAGTCTTTAACATAATAGGTTACAAAATGTATGAATTTTTAGTTGGCTTGGAAGTTTCGGACAATGGCGCGTATTCAGACTATCGAGCGGCTATGGCACCTATTCTTAGTGCTTTTGGTGGCGGTTTCGGTTTTGATTTTGTAGTTTCGGAGGTTCTTCTTTCAAAAGTTGATACTCCTATTAATCGAGTTTTTACAATTCATTTCCCAAATAAAACCATCTCAGAAAACTTCTTTTCCGATCCTGAATATTTAAAAGTAAAAGCTCAATTCTTTGACGTGTCTGTATCTCACGTAACAATCATTGCGGGCTATGAAAAAGACTCTCAAAATATCATCTAAAAAATATTTTTACTTTGTATTTAAACCTTTATAACAGTTTTTGCGACTAAGTTTTAAAGCAAATAATAAAGGTTTTGTATGAACTACTTAAAGCAGGTTTTAAATATAGCATTATTGGTATTAGTTAGTTTTGCGGGTATTAAGCCCGTGCAAGCTACTAACTTACCTTTTGAACAAATAATCACACCTCAACAAGCAAAGCGAGATATTGCGCAGTGGTCACAATGGCTGCACAGTACACACCCTGATTTAAAACACAGTGTGGCCGACATTGATGCTTTTTACTTGCAACTGAATACTATAACCGCAGCTATTACCGATGAACTTAGCGTGCGGGAGTTATGGGCCCGTTTAGCGGTATTAAATTCAACATTGGCTGATGGGCATTTAAAAGTAGGGCATGCTTCTACGTCGCAATGGCGTAAATGGGTCAATGGTGGCGTGGGGCTTTTTCCATTTGAAGTTGCGATTGTAAACCAGCAACTTTATATAAAATCTAACACAGGCGGTACCAAGAGTGGCTATGCTGAGCAGCAAATAAAGGCGATTAATGGCGTGCCATATGAGCAAGTCGTAGCTCAGTTATTACGCCGCACACATGGTGATACTGATGAATTTAGACAAGAAGTATTAGCACGTCAATTTCATCGTTTATTATATTTAACGTTTGGTTACTCAGAACAATTTAGCATTACCTTAGCAGATGAAGAGCTCACGCTAGCTGCGAGCAAAACTTTGCCACAAAGCATGGTTGAACGCTCATTTGTAGATACTTTTAATGTTGAGTACACAGGTGAGACGGCAACCCTTACAGTTAATTCATTTTCATGGCCTGATTTTAAGCAATACCTTGCCTTTATGGACGCCACTTTTACTCAGCTAACAGAAAAAAACATAAAGCACCTAATAATTGATATCAGTAATAATGGCGGTGGCGATGATGACTTTTGGATGGCAGGAATTATGCGTTATATAACGGATGTACCATATCGTCACTTTTCCCATTATCGCTCTAAGGTGTTGTTAAAGTATCGTGATCCAGGCCAAATAGTAGGTGAAATTGAGTCTGGTGAAAACACTCGTTTTATACAGCCAGAACCTGATCTTGCTAACTTTTTTACCGGGGATGTTGCTGTAAAAATAGGGGCTTACACTTATTCGTCAGCAATTGTGTTTGCTAACACCCTACAAGATTTTTCAATTGCGCCATTGGTTGGCGAAGACACAACAGGAAGAAGCACTCAAACTGGGGGGATCCAGTTTTTAAACTTAATACATAGTAATTTGCAGATGGTCAGCCCGCGCTTTATTTTGACAAGGCCAAATGGTGAGCTGCAAATGACTGGCGTTAAAGTTTCTTCGTTGTGACGCTTAAACACCGAGAACTGATATTAGCATTTTGTTCGTTCACTAAAGTGGCTGTCGCTTTAAAAAATTGCTTAGTATAAAAATCTAAGCAATTGTCTTTAATGCGTATTTTGCTAAACTACAAGCGCTGATACTCGAGTATAAATGTATAACTAACTTCGAGCCATATATTTACCTTTGAATATTTTTATTTATAAAAGGTATTCTATCTAAACTATTACAATTAAGGAAAACGCGTTCCAATGTTTAGGAAAAACATTCGTTGCAGCTTACACATTTTATCATTAAGCATATTATTACTAACCAGCCTACTACCACAAGTAAAGGCCGATGAAATAGATGACTTTTTAATAGAGAAAATGCGCACAGCTAATATTCCAGGATTACAACTGGCAATCGTTAAAGACAATAGGCTGATAAAAAAAGCCAGTTACGGCCTGTCGAACTTACAAGACCAGGTCACGGTACAAAACCATACCCCTTTTCCTATTTTTTCGATGACTAAAGCTTTTACTGGCGTTGCAATTATGCAACTTGCCGCTGAAAACAAGTTATCGGTTAACGATCCGATTTCAAAGCATTTAGATGATTTGCCTAAAGCATGGCAACCGCTAACTATCCGTCAGCTGCTAAGCCATACTTCTGGTTTACCTAAAATATTAAATGGTCATTGGGTTGATTTAATTTCCAATGGTCAGCCAGATCCTGCGTGGCAAGAAGTACTTACTTTACCAATGCGTTATGAAACCAATAGCCGCTTTGAGTACAACCAAACAGGTTACATTTTGTTAGGTAAAATTATTGATAAGTTATCGGGTCAGCCTTTTTCTAATTATATTCAGAAAAATCAGTTGGCTAAACTAGATATGCCCATAACTTTGGCTGCAGGTTTTGCTCATACTGAATCTATTGTCCCTAATCAAGCTCGTCCTTACGTTGCTGGCAATCAAGGAAAGCTAAAGACGGTACAAATAACTTTCGACCCATTCTTTAGAACTGCGGCGGGTATGAGTGCTACCGCAACTGAGCTTGCTAATTACGCGATAGCGCTTCAACAACGAAAACTCCTTGATGAGAAGTACCTTAAAGAAATGTGGTCACCAACGCGTTTAAAGAGTGGTCAAACTGCAGGTTTTAGCAATTTAGAAAATGGTTACGCTCTAGGTTGGCAAACAATTGGACGAGAGCAGCATCCAGCAGTAAGTGCCAGTGGTGGTGATGCTAATTCAATGGTGATTTATCCAAAAGATAACTTAACCATCATTGTATTAACTAATAAGCTAGGAAGCTTGCCAATATTCTTTATTGATGAAATTGCTGGCTTTTATTACCCTGAGATGAAAGCTGAAAATGGTTGGGGGTTGTCACAAGACTTATTCAAACTTTTCCAAGGGATTAAAAAACAGGGCTTTAATCAAGCCATCACTTTAGCGGATGAGATGAAAGTAAGTGCAGCGTTTGATGTGCAAGAAATTAATCTTTTGGGCTATCGCTATGTGGCTAAAAATGAACTAGCAAAGGCATTAGAGATATTTAAGCTAAATGTTCATTTGTTTCCCGACAATGCAAATGCATATGATAGTTTAGGTGAAACCTATGCTGCACTTGGAAATAAACCAGAAGCGATAGCTAATTACGAAAAAGTACTCGCATTTTTGCCGAATAATCAACATGCCCTTAAGCAGCTGGCTCGGTTGAACCAATAACCTAACAAAGCGTAGACAATAAATAAAATCGCGCTAAGGCAACTACCATACTTCGCGCGCTTTAAAAAACTATGCTGGTCGAACTATATGCGGTAAATCTTTACTTCAGACATCAAAAGCGCAATCTGTAAAAGTATTAGTTACTCAAAGCCAGACGACCTCATTGTTCTTATATTTACTGCTGTATATTACTTTTAAACACATTGATTTATTAAAACGGTAACTTTAGGTTGCCGTTTTTTATTCCTACTATTTAAGTTTATTTTAAGCTTGCTCAGTTATTGTAACTAATACTTAAATTCCAGAATCATTAAACCATTGAACTGACTTAGTAACTCATTTTATGTTTCAGATCATTAAACTGTGAGTGATTAAAGGTTAGCCTGTATACATGTACTCATATGCATAAGTGAGCTTTTAACTTTAATGCGTTTATTAGGAGGTATTATGAATTTTAAAAATACAGATACTCATTACAATACACTCTCTGTTGCTTTGCATTGGTTGATGTTTATTTTAATTGTTGCTGTGTACGGTAGTATTGAGCTACGTGAATTATTTGATAAAGGCACCGAAACCCGTGATGCCTTTAAAATGTGGCACTTTATGTTGGGTTTATCGGTTTTAGCTTTAGTTAGTGTGAGGTTAGTTGCGCGTTTAGTGGGTGGTGCAGCACCTGCCATACTTCCTGAGCCTGCAAAATGGCAAAATAAATTAGCTACATTTATTCATATTGCGCTGTATCTGTTTATGTTTGCTATGCCTATAGCGGGTTGGCTAATTTTGAGCTTAGCAGGTAAACCTATCCCGTTTTTCGGGTTAGAATTACCTGCTTTGGTTGCTCAAAACATTGAGCTTGCTAAAAGTATTAAAGAGATACATGAAACCGCAGGGGAAGTGGGGTATTACGTAATAGGTTTACATGCGGCTGCGGCTTTGTTTCATCATTATGTTTTAACTGATAATACGGTATCGCGAATGCGTTTACCTAAATAATAAAACTTAACAGTAAAAAGGGAGGCAGAGTCTCCCTTTTTTAATGTTTAATACTCTTAAACCCAATTCTAAACCCACCCCCAATGTTTACCATTTACATATAATTGGCACCGATAGATCATGCAATATCTCGCCGGTATCGCGCTTATAGGTTTGTAATTAAAAGCTCTCTGCATGGCTACCGCAGTGAATGCCTGTGGGGTCATTAAAAATTTGCTTAGTGCGGTCATTATTTATAGTCAATGGGATAAAATCTTGTCTGCAGACATTTTATAAAATCATTTAACGTTTGTTGAATTGTTTTTTGTAAAAATATGGTCTTTGTTAGTCATTAAAGATTTAAAGGACACACAATGAACTTAACATATGCAAATAACGCAATTACCTTTTTACTTGCACTTAGCTTTATACTACTTGGTGTATCGTTTGCGCTCGGTGCAAATCCAAATACACTAATTGCGACATTTAGCTTTTACGCGCTCGATAGCGTATTAAATACTAATACGCTAGGTCTACTAAGTGGTACAGCCATGATTATGTTAGTGGTGGTCACCCTATTGGCACATTTTAAATTAATAAAGCCAACCTCAGCATTTATACTAGCGCTTGTTGTTAGTATTTTGCCTTTACTAACCTTATTAGCAAGTAATCGCTGGATGACTCAGTTAGGGGGCTTTCCTATTATTGGTAGTGGGCAGGGAATAATTAAATACTTTGCTGCAGTGCCTTTATACTTATTTTTATTTTATAAAAATAAGATGAGCGACAAACAGCATGTCCTTTTAAACTTTATTCCTGTGGCTATGGTTTTGCTATGGATTGGCGGTATGAAATTTTACGATTTTGAAGCTAAGGCCATTGTAGGCTTAGTCGAAACCTCGCCTTTTATGTCTTGGTTATATAGTTTATTTAGCGTGCAAGGTGCGTCGAACGTGATTGGTGGGTTTGATGTATTATTTGCGCTACTACTAGGCGCTGGTATTTTATTAAATAATAAAAAACTAATTATAGTTAGTGGTTTAGCATGCTTGAGCGTTTTTTTAATGACCCAAACGTTTTTACTGTCTGCCCCTAACGCATTTAGCTCAAGTACGCTGTTGGCGCGGTTAGGGCAATTTGTAATTAAAGATTTATGGTATGTGGGAAATTTAATTGTTATTGCCACTTTAATGCTCTCTAAACCAGCTAAACACAGTTAAAGCAATATGCTTTGTTGCTACCAATACAAAATTATTAAATAAAATAATGTGTATAAATAAGCACGTTATTCATACACGAAAAAGCGCCAAAACAGTAAACCATTTTGGCGCTTTTAATTATCAATTTATACTGATTAGTTAGCTAATAACCATTCGCTTAGTAAACGTACACCAAAACCTGTACCACCTGGTGAAAGCTCATCTTTGCCTTTTTTCACTAATGCATTACCAGCGATATCGATATGTACCCAACGGGTTTCGCCAGCAAAATGCTCTAAGAAAGAAGCGGCTGTGGTTGCACCAGGGCCACCTGAGCCCACATTTGTTATATCGGCAATGTCAGATTTCAACATATCTTTATAACCTAACGGTAAACGCCATAGGTTTTCGTTTACTTGTTTACCTGCAAGGGTAAGTTGCGATACTAGCGTGTCATCATCAGAGAATACCGCTGCGTATTCATTACCAACAGCACGAATTTTAGAACCCGTTAAGGTTGCAACATCAATCATGATCTCTGGCTTGTAGTGCTCACGTGCATACCACATTGCATCACTTAGAACTAAACGACCTTCAGCATCGGTATTTAAAATTTCTACACTTAAGCCTTCAGCGGTGCGAACAACATCGCCAGGAGCTACAGCAAACTGCGATACCATATTAGCTGCCATGCCCATAACGGCTACCACGTTTTTATCGGCTTTAGCTAACGCCATTGCTTTTACAGTACCAAGTACTGCAGCAGCACCAGCCATGTCTGATTTCATACGTGCAATAGACGCACCGGTTTTAATACTGTAACCACCTGAGTCGAACGTAATACCTTTACCAACAAGGGCAATAGGGGCATCGTCAGAGCCTTTATAATGAGCAACCACTAAACGTGCACCTTGCTGGCTACCTCTACCTACAGCTTCTAATGCGCCCATGCCTAGCTTTTTTAGCTCTTTAGGCTCTAACACTTTGATAGTAACACCTAACGACGCTAATTCTTTTGCTGCATTGGCAAAATCAACCGGCGTCATTTCTGTAGCCACTTCTGATGTTAAATCGCGTGCTAAAAATACACCTGCTTGAATACTCTCTAATTGGCTGTAAAGCTTGCGAGTTTGCTTGGTGTTATCAACATCAAACGTATAGCTAACTGTTTCAGTGCTTGGTTCTTTTTTGTAGTTTTCAAAACGGTGATCGCGTAGGTTTGCACCGTGGGCAAAATTAGCAGCAAGTGCTGCGTTGTCGTTTGCACCCGTAACATCATCAAAAATAACACTGGCAGTGCCCGCTTTAGCTTTAACTAGGCGAGCATGAATATTACCGCCTAACTTAGCCGCTTTTGCTTTATTTAATTCGTCTGCTTTACCTGTACCTACAACCAAAATACGGCTGTAGTTACTTTTACTAGGCGCGACAAGTTGCGCGACTTTAGCGTAATCGCCAGTAAAGTTTTCTATATCGATAACACGTTGTAATTGGCCATCGAATTGTTTATCAAGTGTTTTAAATTGGCTGTTGCTGCCATCTTGGCTATAAAATACAACCAGCGTATTTGCGTCGCTGTCTACTTTTGTAGAAAAATTAAAGTCTGCTGCTTGTGCATTAATACACATACCCAGTGCAAGCGCGATTGAAGAGGCTTTTATAATACGTTTCATTTTTTAACCTAAGAATAATTTAAAGGGGTGTTTTACCCTATTTAGACTGTTATGGGTAAGTAGGATACGGTGAAACCGCAAATATCAGCGATATACGTCAAAATCATTAGTAAATAATATAAATTTGACTAATGGAAGTGACCTTAAAGGTTTAATAAAAATAACGGTCGCGTTACTATCAAACATAAAGGCATTACGCAGCTTTAAACCACCAACCTAGAGAATCTGCATTGAAAGCAAAAGAAATTCGCAACTTTTATATTAACGAAGAACAGTCTGTTTATTTGTTATCGCACCGTGATGCCAAAAAGCATCGCCAATGGCTTAACATTTGTATTAAACAGCTAACACTACTTGGCTATAAAAATGTTGAAATGATTGGTTCTGGTGCGTTTGGATTTGTATTTGCGGGTGATGATGAACATGGCCTGCCTTGGGTGTTTAAATTTTCAAGAATAACGCTGGCACAAAGTGTGCGAGATCGCCTTGAAGACGAAGCGTATATGCTGTCTCAAATTGATAATCCGCTAATACCAAAATTTTATGGCTTTGAGCGAATTAAAAAACAGGGCATTTTGATGATGGCTCGTGCAATAGGTGAAGATCTTGAAAAAGTATCACTTAAGCAAGGGCGGCTATCTGCCGCAAAAATAATGAACTTAGCGGTTAAATTAAGAAACGTGTTGCTTGATTTACGCCATCATAAAAATGGATTAAGCCCACAACCTATTGTGCATGGCGATATTAAACCCTCTAACTTGGTTTGGGATGAAAATGCCAAGCAGCTTTCATTGGTTGATTGGGGTAGTTCGGTATATGCCCAAGTAGATGAACAAGGCAACCCAATTGCCAGTAATTTTATGGATTTAATGTCGGGTGATTTAAGCACCACTAACGCGCGAATGGGTGATGTGTATTTTATTGGTGATGCGCAAATGTCTGGCGAAAAGTCATCCCCCCGTTTTGATGAGCAGGGGGTTGCATCAACTTTGTATGCACTTGCATCGGCTCAGTCTTGTCGATTTGGTGCTCAGGCTATTCCGGCCAGTAGTTTAATGCTCCCTAAAGAGCTGGCGAATGTAATTGACGGCATGCTTTCAAAAGAGCGTAGTGTCAGGGACAAAGCCGGCGACTATTTTATGCGTAACATAGAAACCATGGCAAAAGCGTTTTTACCAGAACTACCAAAGCAAGACACTAAAGCACGCATTCCTTTTTGGTTTAGCCAAGATCCTGAGCCCGAAACCGTTGTATATAGTTCCCGAAAACAGTTTTTACGCCAAGCCGACCATAAACAGCAATTACTCGATGTAAACGATGCTCAGTTAGATAGGTATTACAAAGAATTTTTGTTTGATACTGGGGATACCGAAAAAGCGTTTTTAGCGTCAATTAGTCGCTTAGCGAAATACCCAGTAGTAGGGGGGCTGAGTTTTCATTGGAAAGATGATTCTCTGTATGTTGAGTCATCACTTATTATGCACGATGAAGCTTTAGCAACCGCATTTACTGATGCGGTAAACAATACAGTGATGCTTGCACAAGCGATTAGTCAAAAGGGCTTATTTAAGTGTTGTTTATTTGATGCCCGTAAAACGATTCAGCTAGAACGCGATGGCACCGGTGCGTTTAAATTTAACCAGTTACCTGAGCTTGACTATGAAGTGGTTAATGTAAAAGCCAGCGATGTAACCCGTCCGCACTCATATTTTGAAGATGGTAAAGATCCCGATGAGCAACTGCAACTGCCTAAAAAGGTGATTAAATGTGTATTTGAGCTAAACCAGATACATCATACGGGTTGTATTATTTTTGAAGCACTACCAGATAGGATGAAGATTCACCATTACTATCGATTACTCGATGCTAGTAAAGAAGTTGAATTTAAACGTTTGCTAAATAAACTCATGCAGTACGCGGTTAATATTACTGATGTGGGGGTCGCTGGTTTTATGAAGTTGCCGTATAAAAATACTCGCGAGTTTAGTTTATGCGAGCAGCAATCCAGCAATTATTATCCTAAAAATCCAAAACAACTACTTAATTAATAAGTCACTCGCTGAGGCTGGTGGCTTAACAATAGAAAGAAAAAATAGAAAGTTAAATGGCAAAATCTAAACCACAAATTACATTAGAAAGCTACGGTATATATTCCAAATGGGACAAAGCTGACAAAGCGTTACCACAAATCACGCAATTCACTACGCAAGTAAAAGCAGAACTTGATATAGAATTTGGCCTGATAGTAAATATCAAAAAAGCCAAAGGCGAAAAACTACATTATTGTATTTATCATCCCGGTATTATAGATGCCGATGGCGAAGTGATGCTGCCTTTTGAGGGGAATGTATATGTTAAAGATAACGATTGGTCGTTTTATTTAGGGGATACGGTATGGGAGCCTATAGAAGATAAAATAGGTAACTGGCGTATGACCTTATCATTAGCAGGAAAAGTCATTGCGGATAAAACATTTAAACTTAGCGAAGAAAAAACCAAAACAGAAGACGACTTTTGGAAACACCGAGGCTATTAATTTCTTCATTAAGCAAAAAAGCTAACAATAAAGTTAGCTCTTTTATGAAATTAGCTTAGTTACCCCAAGGGTTACTTGAACTTGAACGCTGTTTACGAGTACGGGCACGTTGCTTGGCAGCTTTTTTCTCTTGAATACGCTTAGCATCAGAAAAACTTAACTCGCATGGTTCACCTGGCTTATCACCTTCAGGGATAATACGGTCGCGGGGTGGCAATTCGTATTGCACGTCATCTGGGCGTGGTAAGTTTTTAAGGCGGTACAAATAGAAATTATCTACTTTTTGTTGTGCCCACTCGGTTTTACGTAAAAATTTAACTGCTGACTTAATGTCAGGATTATTTTTAAAGCAGTTGAGTTGTAAGTAGGCATGCAGGAGTTCCCACCCATATTGCTCAACCAGTTCTTCAACCACTTGCTCTAATTTAACGCCTTGCAGTGGGTTATTACTGAAAAGTTCTTGGTTGCTCATAGGTGTTCTCTCGTTATTAAAAATACGGCTAGTATTATAAATTTAATAACGAGAGTTTAATAGCAAAAATGCTTAACTTTGACAATTAACCACAACACGACCACGAATTTGGCCCTGCATGAGCTGTTCAGCATTTTCAATAACCTGATCAAGTGTGATTTCGGTCGAAATTTTATCTAAGTAATCGCTACTAACTAGGGATGCTAAACGAGCCCATGCTTGAACACGATCCGCTTTAGGACGCATTACGCTATCAATACCCATCAAAGAAATACCACGTAAAATAAATGGCGCCACAGACGCTGGTAAATCCATTCCTTGTGCAAGCCCACAAGCTGTTACTACGCCACCGTATTTAAGTGAGGCACAAATATTAGCAAGTGTGTGGCTACCTACAGAATCAATTGCAGCAGCAAAGCGTTCTTTTTGCAGTGGTTTACCTGAGTTTGAAAACTCGTTCCTATCAATTACATTAGTTGCACCTAATGATTTTAAATAGTCAGCTTGTTCCATACGACCTGTTGCTGCGGTTACTTGATAACCTAGCTGGCTTAGTAAATAAATAGCAAAACTGCCTACGCCACCATTGGCACCCGTGACTAACACTTCACCTGAGTCAGGAGTGATCCCTTGTTTTTCAAGGGCAATTACGCTCAACATTGCTGTGTAACCGGCAGTACCAATTTGCATAGCTTGTTTAGCAGATAAGTTAGCGGGTAGGGGAATTAACCAATCGCTGCTAAGAGCCGCTTTTTGGGCTAGGCCACCCCAGTGTTTTTCGCCGACACCAAAGCCATTTAAAATAACCTTATCGCCAGCTTTAAATTCTTCACTGTCGCTGTTAGTAACTGTACCTACTAAATCAATGCCAGGTACCATAGGAAAGCTGCGAACTACAGGACCTTTGCCAGTAATGGCTAAGCCATCTTTGTAATTTAGGGTACTGTACAGTACGTCAATTAATACATTTTCGTTTGGTAGATCGTCACTGTTTATGCTGCTTAAATTGGCACTGTAGTTGTCGTCTTGCTTATCTATAACAATAGCTTTAATAGGATTGCTCATTAGATTTCCTTTTAGACCGATCGTCTTTAAATTGATAAAAAAATGCATTATCTGAGTAATGCGCGTAAAAACATTTCTGTGTATAAAGTCAGTGGTTTGCTTGATTGTGTTAGTTTAGCTCGCATTACAGCGCCTTCCCAACCAATCCAAAAATATTCACTCATTTGTGTAGTATCAACATCAGTTTTAATAGTATGTTGCTGTTGAGCTAAGTCTAAGCACTGTGTTAACTGTGCTTGCCAAGCATGGTAACTTTGCATTAGGCGTATTTTAAACTCGTCACTTAAATGATTGAGTTCTTGGTTTAAATTGCCTACTAAACAACCGCGTTTGTAATCATACTTTTGCATCCCAGCTATAGCACTTTGGGTAAAGTTAACAATGCGTTCTAGGGGCGGTACTTCAGGTTGTTCTAAATAAAACTTAAGTTTAGCTATAAAAAACGTGTCGTACGCATCAACCAAAGCTAAGCCAAATGCTTCTTTACTTTTAAAGTAATGATAAAACGAGCCCTTAGGGACTTTGGCTTTTTTTAATATGGTGTCGAGCCCTGTGGCACTAAAACCAAACTCAGTGAGGGTTTCTAATCCCACACGAAGGAGCAACGCTTTAGTGTCTGCGTTGTCTCTGGCTATTTTGGGTGGGCGGCCACGCCTATTTGTAACTGCTGATATTTTATTCATAACTTATATTAGACCGATCGGTTTTAAATAATCAAGTGTTTATTTGCAATCTTTATAAAACAACGAAATCTGTTCATTTTTCGATTACAAATTAATGAGGAACTTTAGCTTATATTGCCAGTCACAAATATGACACTTATGTGTTTTTGAGCCGATATGTCGGAACATTTTAATAAAGTTATATATGTTAAAGTTGATTAGGGTCTGTTGACCTTTCAAGGTTAAATTTGCAGCTGTCTGTTTGGTATTTAGGCAAGGCAGCGCCTATGTGGTGTGGTTATTTCCCATAAATAGGCGATAA
>NZ_JASDDF010000056.1:0-12318 GCF_030407535.1 Pseudoalteromonas sp. APC 3224
ATTATCTTATACAGCTTAGCTAAGTGGCTGCAAGCAAAGCTTAATAAATACCACTCTTACTATTTATCCTATTGTTTTTTAATGTATTAGTGTTCTTTATTTATATATTTATTATCAATAAAATAGTTAAATCATAGATAATAATCCTATTTAAATTTACCTAATAACTAAATAATTAGTAAATAGTCGATTTAGTCCTTGAACAAAGCCCTCTGCATACGTTAATTTCAATACATCAGGTAATAGGAATGAGGAATGAACATGCAATCGTGGAACCCAAATAGTTGGAGAGAACTGCCAATACTGCAGCAGCCACAGTACCCAGATCAAGACATATTAAAATCTGTTGAAGGCCAGCTTAAAAGCGCACCGCCTTTGGTGTTTGCAGAAGAGACTAGAAGTTTGTTTAAACAACTTGAAGATGTGTGTGAAGGCCGCGCATTTTTACTTCAAGGTGGTGACTGCGCAGAATCATTTAGTGACTTTAACGCTGCAAATATTCGCGATACATTTAAGACCATTTTACAAATGGCTGTAGTACTAACCTATGGCGGTAAATGCCCAGTTGTAAAAATTGCACGTATGGCAGGTCAATACGCTAAGCCACGCTCAGCCGACTTAGAAACAATAGACGGTGTTTCGTTACCATCTTACCGTGGTGATATAGTAAATAACTTTGAGTTTACTGAAGAAGCACGTATTCCAGACCCTCAGCGTTTAATGACCGCGTATCATCACAGTGCGGCAACACTCAACCTACTACGTGCTTTTGCACAAGGTGGGCTTGCTGACTTACATCAGGTTAACCGTTGGAACATGGGCTTTGTTGCTGCTAATCCACAAAAAGCAAAATACCAACAGCTGGCAGATAAAATTCAAGACGCTTTAGAATTCATGGAAGTATGTGGTATTAATTCAACTATAGCGCCAAGCTTAAAAGAAACAGATTTATATACATCACACGAAGCGTTATTGCTAGGCTATGAAGAGGCATTAACCCGTAGAGACCATTTATCAGGCGACTGGTACGATTGTTCAGCGCACTTTGTTTGGATTGGTGAGCGTACACGTCAGTTAGACCATGCTCATATTGAATTCTTTAAGGGCATTAAAAATCCAATAGGCGTTAAAGTTGGCCCAGGTATGGATCCTGACGAACTTATCCGTTTAATTGATGCACTAAACCCAGATAACATTCCTGGCAGGTTAACGCTCATTACACGAATGGGTGCAGATGTATTACCAGAGAAGCTACCGGCGCTTGTTCGCAAAGTACAGCAAGAAGGGCGTAAGGTAATTTGGAGCTCAGATCCAATGCATGGCAATACAGAGAAAGCCAGCTCAGGTTATAAAACTCGCAGCTTTGATAACATTATGCGCGAAATTAGTCAGTTCTTCGCTGTTCACAAAGCTGAAGGCTCATACGCAGGTGGTGTTCATTTAGAAATGACCGGACAACATGTTACTGAATGTACCGGTGGTGCATACGGTTTATCAGATGATGACTTAGCGCAGCGTTACAAAACTCAATGTGACCCTCGCTTAAATGCCGATCAAGTATTAGAGCTTGGCTTTTTAGTTGCAGACCTTTTAAAAGATGCTCGCAAGTAATACGCCTTCCTAATATGTTAAAAGCCGCTATTAATTAGCGGCTTTTTTGTGTGCTGGTTGTAATTACATGCTTAAATCACATGTTAGTTTGTTAGTACTTACGACGCTCAAGACCTGTATCAGAAATGATTTTTGCTGAGATCTCTTCAACCGAATGGTGGGTAGAATTTAAATGAGCAATTTTATGCTTCTTATAGAGCATTTCTACTTCGCGCACTTCAATACGACACTGTCTAATTGATGCATATTTTGAATTTGCCATTCGTCTATCTCTGATCGCAGCCAGTCTCTCAGGGTCTATAGTTAAACCAAACAGTTTATGCTTATAAGGCACTAAGCACTTGGGTAACCCTTCGCTTTCTAAATCATCTTCTGTGATCGGGTAATTGGCCGCTTTAATACCGTATTGCAGGGCTAAATACAGGCTTGTTGGCGTTTTACCGCTTCGACTAACGCCAACTAAAATAATATCAGCCTCAGCAAAGTTTTTAATATTACCGCCGTCGTCATTCATTAAAGCATAGTTAACTGCATCAATTCTAAAGTCATAACTTTTTTCGTGTATTGAATGGGTTCTATGTACTTTAGGTACTGGGGCAACGTTTAATTCGCTTTCAATTTTTTCGCTATACGTTGTTAAAAAGTCATACGAGACAGCATCTGCAGAGCGAATAATTTCCGATAATTTATGATTCACAAAAGTAAAAAAAACTAAAGGCTTCTCACCTTGCTTAGACGATGTGGCGTTAATAAGCGCTTTGATTTCATGCGCTTTTTCTTCGGTTTCTACAAAAGGAATTGTTTTATGATTAAATTCCACAGGAAATAAAGACAAGGTCGCATGACCAAACACTTCAGATGTGATTGCCGTACCATCTGAAATATAAAACGCAGTTCTCATAAAGCCTCTTTTTTATTACATTTAATTTTAAAATAAGTGTATCACGGTTTACGTGAGGACGTTTGCCAGTGTAGAATGGGGGCGACCTTTATAAAAGGTTTTCTTTCTTAACTCTCACAGTTAGTACTACAATTTGTTTTTTGGAGAAAGATCCGTGCAAGAATACGTTCTCTGGTATCAAGAGCTTGGTATGCAAGATGTTCCTCGAGTTGGTGGTAAAAATGCCTCACTTGGTGAAATGATTTCAAACTTAGCTAACGCAGGTGTGCAAGTCCCAGGTGGTTTTGCTACTACCTCAGACGCTTTTAACGAGTTTTTAGAACAATCAGGACTCAACGCAAAAATTCACGACATTTTAGATACTCTTGATGTTGATGATGTAAACACACTCGCCAAAGTCGGCGCCGATATCCGTCAGTGGATTATCGATACCCCATTCCAACCTAGTCTAGATAAAGCAATCCGCGATGCATACAGCCAACTTCATGGTGACGCTTCTGCAGATGTTTCATTCGCTGTTCGATCATCAGCTACTGCTGAAGATATGCCAGACGCCTCGTTTGCAGGCCAACAAGAAACGTTCTTAAACGTTGTTGGTATTGATTCTGTAATGACTGCTATTAAACACGTATTCGCTTCGTTATTTAACGACCGCGCTATTTCTTATCGTGTTCACCAAGGCTACGATCACCGTGGTGTAGCGTTATCAGCGGGTATTCAACGCATGGTACGCTCTGATAAATCAGCATCAGGTGTTATGTTCAGTATTGATACTGAATCGGGCTTTGAAGATGTAGTGTTTATCACATCAAGTTATGGTTTGGGTGAAATGGTTGTACAGGGTGCGGTTAACCCAGATGAATTTTATGTTCATAAACCAACGCTACTTAAAAACAAGCCAGCTGTAGTACGTCGTAACATTGGCTCTAAAGCCATTCAAATGATTTACTCTCAAGACAAAGCTCATGGCAAACAAGTAGAAATTGTTGACGTAGACTCTGCACTTTCAAACAAATTTTCGATTACAGATGAAGAAGTGCAAGATCTTGCCAAACAAGCTGTAATCATTGAAAAGCATTACGGTCGTCCAATGGACATCGAATGGGCAAAAGATGGTAACGATGGCAAACTATATATAGTTCAAGCGCGTCCAGAAACTGTTCGTTCAAACGAAGACACAAACGTAATGGAACGCTTCCAACTAAATGGCAGCAGCAATGTTGTTGTTGAAGGCCGTGCAATTGGTCATAAAATTGGTAGTGGTGTTGTACGTGTACTTGATTCAATCAAAGAGATGGACCAAGTACAAGTAGGTGACATTTTAGTTACCGACATGACAGACCCAGACTGGGAACCTATTATGAAACGCGCGGCTGCGATTGTTACAAATCGTGGTGGTCGTACATGTCATGCTGCAATCATTGCACGTGAGTTAGGTATTCCAGCCGTTGTTGGTTGTGGTAATGCAACAGACTTAATTAAAGCAGGTCAAGAAGTTACTGTATCATGTGCCGAAGGCGATACAGGTTTCATCTACGAAGGTATTTTAGACTTTGAAGTACTTACTTCACGTGTTGACGAAATGCCTGAACTTCCAATGAAAGTGATGATGAACGTAGGTAACCCAGATCGCGCATTCGATTTTGCACGTTTACCACATTCAGGTGTTGGCCTTGCGCGCGTTGAGTTTATCATCAACCGTATGATTGGCGTTCACCCTAAAGCGTTATTAAATTTTGATGCACAAACAGATGCATTAAAAGCAGAAATCACAGACATGATTGCCGGTTACGAATCACCTGTTGAATTCTATATTGGTAAACTAGTTGAAGGTATTTCTACCTTAGGTTGTGCGTTTGCACCAGAGCGTGTAATTGTTCGTATGTCTGATTTTAAATCAAACGAATACGCTAACTTAGTGGGCGGCCAGCAATACGAGCCAGAAGAAGAAAACCCAATGATTGGTTTCCGTGGCGCTGCACGTTATATCTCTGAAGACTTCCGTGATTGTTTTGCACTTGAGTGTGAAGCTATAAAACGCGTAAGAAACAGCATGGATATGACCAACATCGAAATCATGATCCCATTCGTACGTACCCTTGAAGAAGGTAAACGCGTTATTGAATTACTTGAAGAACATGGCCTTAAACGTGGCGAAAATGGTCTTAAAGTAATCATGATGTGTGAGCTTCCGTCAAATGCATTAATGGCTGAAGAATTCTTAGAATACTTCGATGGTTTCTCTATCGGTTCTAACGATTTAACACAGTTAACGCTTGGTCTTGATCGCGACTCAGGTTTAATTGCTCACCTATTTGATGAGCGCGACCCTGCAATCAAAAAGCTACTTTCTATGGCTATTAAAACAGCCAAAGAAAAAGGTAAATATGTAGGTATTTGTGGTCAAGGTCCTTCAGATCATGAAGACTTTGCAGCATGGTTAGTAGAGCAGGGCATTGACTCTGTTTCGCTAAACCCAGATACAGTACTAGAAACATGGTTATACTTAGCAGACAAACTTGCTAAGTAAGTTACCTCGTTAAAAAATGCCAGCAACTGCTGGCATTTTTTATGACTAAAAATTAATTTTTTGCTAATTTTTTATCTAAATAGGCACATGAACGAGTCAGTGCTTTTTGACACCAAGTTAAATACCCTCTAGCTTTAGGGTAATACATAGAAAAGCAGAATAAGCCTGCAATAAAAAATATTAACGATGGCCCTGGCACCACAGCAAACAATAATCCGAGTAAAATAAACAGTGTTCCGCTGATCTGCATTAGTAGTTTTTTCATATAAACCTCATAGTAGGCGTTTAACTTGATTATAATTGCAGCTGCTCATATATCGATAAAAAGAGTGTTACAAACTGTAAAATCTTCAATTTCTATTAGCCATCGCCATGATATAATTACACAAATGCATTAATAAGCGCCGCCATGATAGCAACTATTACACAACAAGATGCCGCGACCGAGCTTGTCGCAAATTATTTAAATACTATAAAAAATCAAGGGTTTACTGGGGATACTGACGCAAGCTATGCAACCAGACTCACAGCGTCAACCGATAACAGTATCTACCAGCAGCTTCCTCAAGGTGTTATTTTTCCAAAAAGCGAAAAAGACATTCAAGTTGCTCTGCAAATAGCATCGCAAGACCCTTTTTTATCGTTAACTTTTGGTCCTCGCGGTGGCGGCACAGGAACAAATGGTCAATCTTTAACGCCTGGTATTGTGGTTGATTTATCACGTTATATGCGTGAAATCCTCGAGATAAATGTTGAAGAAGGTTGGGTACGAGTTCAAACTGGTGTGATAAAAGATCAACTTAACGACTTTTTAAAACCGTATGGTTTTTTCTTTTCACCCGATTTATCTACCAGTAACCGCGCCACTATTGGCGGCATGATCAGTACTGATGCATCGGGGCAAGGCTCCTTAGTTTATGGCAAAACCAGCGACCATGTTTTAGGGCTAACCACCTATTTAGTTGATGGCACTGCAATGTCTACCAGTCCAATAGACATTGAAAAAGCAAAAATAATTGCCGATCAGGAATCCTTAATTGGCAAACTCTACAAAACAGTATTAGACATATCACTTAATGAACGCGACGCTATATTAGCCAAATTTCCACGGTTAAATAGATTTTTAACCGGTTATGACCTAGAGCATGTGCTAAGTGAAGACTTACAAACTTTTGATATGAGCCGCTTAATAACCGGATCAGAAGGCTCTTTAGGCATAGTTACTGAAGCAAAATTAAACCTAACACCTATCGCAGAATTTAAAACCCTCATAAATATAAAATATGACAGTTTTGATTCTGCGCTTCGCCATTCACCATTTTTAGTTGATGCCCGCGCAACTTCAGTTGAAACCGTTGACAGCAAAGTATTAAATCTTGCCCGCGAAGATATTATTTGGCATTCAGTATCGGACTTAATAACCGACGTTGCTAATAAAGATATGCAAGGACTCAACATGGTTGAGTTTAATGCCGTATCACCAGAAGACATAAAAGACAAAGTAGACACATTATGTAAATTATTAGATGAGTGTGTAGCTAACCAAACTAATGGCGTTATTGGCTATCAGTTAACCAGTGATAAAAGCGATATACTGAAAATTTATGCAATGCGTAAAAAATCAGTGGGTTTACTCGGGAATGTAAAAGGCAGCCAAAAACCTCTCGCGTTTGCAGAAGACACTGCCGTTCCACCAGAAAATTTAGCCGATTATATTGTTGAATTTAGAGCGCTACTTGATAGCTATAATTTACAGTACGGTATGTTTGGTCATGTTGATGCTGGCGTTTTACATGTTAGGCCAGCACTGGATATGTGCGACCCTGAACAAGAAAAATTACTGCGCACTATTTCAGATGAAGTAGTAAAACTCACCGCAAAATACGGTGGTTTGATGTGGGGCGAGCACGGTAAAGGCTATAGAAGTGAATACGGTCCTGAATTTTTTGGTGAGCATTTATTTACGCAATTACGAAAAATAAAATCGGCGTTTGATCCAAATAATAAAATCAACCCCGGAAAAATATGTACCCCGCTTGAAAGTGAAGACTCACTAGTTAGCGTTGATGGGCAAAAGCGCTCTTACTTCGACAAGCAAATATCTATTGATGTTAATACCAGTTTCAACAATGCAATGACCTGTAATGGTAACGGCTTATGTTTTAATTATGATGAAAACTCTCCAATGTGCCCGTCGTATAAAGTAACTGGCGATCGCCGTAATTCGCCAAAAGGTCGAGCAGGGCTAATGCGTGAATGGTTACGTCTTCAAGAGTTAAAAGATGTTAATTTACTTGAGGTAGAAAAAGAACTTAACAAAGGTGAAGTCATTACTTGGTGGGAGCGCTTTGTTCATAGCAGAGAGAAAAAACAAGGCGTTTACGATTTTTCACATGAAGTAAAAGCCTCAATGGATGAATGTTTAGCGTGTAAAGCGTGTACTACGGCTTGCCCAATAAAAGTAGATGTGCCAACTTTCCGTGCCCGTTTTTTAAATTATTATCACAGTTATTATGCCCGCCCACTCAAAGATTACTTAGTGGGTAATATAGAAAACAGTGCACCGTTAATGGCAAAATTTGCTAGGGTTATTAATCCAATTGTAAAAACATCATTAGTTAGTGGCCTCATTAAAAAAACGGTAGGCTATGTTGATACCCCTCAGCTAAGTATTCCTGCACTCAACAAACGTGTAAACAAAGCGCAAAAATTTAATTTAGAATTACTTAAAAAACTAAGTACCGATGAGCAAAATGATTATGTACTCATTGTTCAAGACCCATTCACCAGCTTTTACGAAGCAGAATTGGTTGAGAGTTTTATTACACTAATTACTCAGCTTGGAAAAAAACCAATGCTGTTACCCTTTAAACCCAATGGCAAACCTCAGCACGTGAAAGGTTTTTTGCATGAATTTAAGCTAACGGCAAAAAATGCTGCAGAGTTTTTAAATCAGCTTAATGATATTAATGCACCGCTAGTTGGTTTAGATGCGTCGTTAGTGATGTGTTATCGCGATGAATATAATACAATTTTAGAAAATAACCGTGGCGATTTTAATGTGCAACTTGCGCATGAATGGTTAGAAACACAATCGTTCAGTGCTTTAGAAGCTAAACAAATAAATACTGAATTTACTTTATTAAGTCACTGTACCGAAACGACTGCATTACCAAAAGCCGCAAGTGTGTGGAAAAATATTTTTGATCAGCTTGGTTTAACATTAAACACCACAAGTACTGGGTGTTGTGGTATGGCCGGCACTTATGGTCATGAAGCACAAAACCAAGCAAACTCCAAAGCACTTTATGAAATGAGTTGGAAACCTATCGTTGATAAAAATAAACCTGAGCAACTTTTATCAACTGGCTTTTCATGTCGTAGCCAAGTAAAACGTTATGAAAAATTTAAGCCTAAGCATCCAATAGAGCTACTGGCAAAAGTACTTAGTTAATGATTTAACTAAGTAAGCTGTAAAATAAAAAGGCGCAACTTATTATTAAGTTACGCCTTTTTATTTTTGTTTATATTTATTTAGTTTTTTTAGCAAAACTGTCTGCAATGGGTTTTGTACTAATACCATGAATAAATACACTAAATAAAATTGTGGTCATAGCAATGGTCGCAATTTGAAATTTATTTTCTATTTGTGTATCAATAACCATTAAAGTAAAAACAATCGAAGCCAATCCTCGTGGCCCAAACCAAGCAAACGTTAAACGCTCTTTTATTTTTAATGACGTAAATTGCAATGACAACATAACAGGAATTATTCTGATCAGTGTTGTACTAAGTAGCGCATAAATTATTATTTCAGTATTTAATTTCGGGATCACTAAATAAGCACAAACAAAACCGAATAAACACCAAATCATTAAAGAGGAAAAGTCAGCTATATGCTCTGAGTCTTCAATCAGCTCTTTGTTTATTTTGGTGCTCGCGTATTTATCAAATAAAAGCCCCGCTACAAATACGGCAATAAATCCACTGCCATGAAAATATTGCGTAAGTGAAAATACAGCCATAGCAAAACCCAATAGTAAAAACGGGCTAGTGTTTTGGGCAAAGTAATGTCGCTTCATTGCAAAGTTTAAACACGGAATAAAAACAGCAATACTTGCGAATGCAATTAATAATGCAACTCCCAACTCTCTAGCAAATACACTTAACGTTTGTGTTGCAGTAATTGAGGATTCAGGATTTTTTGCAAGCAGAATAAATATTAAAAATATAGGCACACATAAGCCATCGTTTAAGCCACTTTCAGTATTAATACCTTCTCTTATTTTTTCAGGCACTTTTGTATTACTTAATAACCCCTTACTTAACGCCGCATCGGTTGGGGTTAATATAATTGCGATAAGTGCTGCTTGAATTAATGAAAGCTCAGCAAATAAAAATAACGCGGTAGCAATCCCGAGTAATAGAGTTAATGGTAAGGCAACAAATAAAAGTAAACTTGGGTATTGAAAACTATGCCTTAATACTCCTAATTTTGACTTTGCTGCATCGGTAAATAAAAAGATACTGAGCGTTAATTCTATAAAGGGCAGTAAAAATCGTAAGCCATTTTTAAAATTTTCACTTTCGTTCGGAGCTATCAATGCTAGCAGTATCCCCCCTATAACAAAAAACATCGGCCCAGTAATTTCTGTTTTTTCTAATTGGCGTAGTGTTATAGAATAAATTAAAAATAATGCACCAATAAAAGCAATAATTAAGTATTCCATTAAATCTTCCTTTTTATTCCAGATTTTGCCCGTTCTTTAATATTTGTTTGAATATATATTTGATCAGTTGTGGCTATTTTTGCGTGACCTAAATCTTCAGATAAATGCTTTAAAGGTCGAGTTTGTGCATCATGCGTTGCACCGGTATGTCGAAGCCAATGTGCAGTGGCCGCTTCTAATTGTTCCGCGTCATCTTTAAAGCCATCATCAAGTAATGACTGCTGAGCAATATCAAAACTTTGTTGTACTAAACGTCGAATTTGTCTTACTGTCATACCACCTTGGCCACGAATTTTATGCACTAACGGGTCGGATTCGTCAACCCGGGGCAGGGCAGGTAAACCACGGTATAACCGGTAGCGTTTTAAATACTCAAGAAAATCATCACTTAAAGTTACATCTCGTAATTTATTACCCTTACCCATTATACGTAAAAACCAAAAGCCATCGTTATCTTGCCAAAAATGAGACATAACAGGTGACCATTGTGGACGCTCTGATAATTCTGAAATACGTAAATATAATCCTTTTAAACAGGCGAGGGTAAAAAGGTTTCTTTCATACTCTGGTTTTTGTTCACACAGATCACGTGTTACACCAAATACGTATTCCCATTGAATATCGCTCAATGTATCGGGAATTTGAATCTGCGATTGCACTACTAAATAAGGGCTATTTTTTTTAACCACAGGTACAAAGTTAGCGAAGGTTTTTTCTTCTAAAATAGCGAACTTGTAAAATACATTAAGTGCAGTAAACATTGCGGATAATGTTTGCTGACTCGCAATAGATTCTTTTTGCATGAAAGGGCGCCAATTTTGGTTTAACCGACGTACTCCTTGCTCATCTTTATAGCGCCACTGCACCGAGGTTGATGCCCATTTTTTATCCGGCTCGACCATAAAATCAACATACGCCTCAATATCTTCACGCTTTAAATCGAATACTGATTTTTCAGCTATAAGCCATGACCACAAATAAAATCGTTCCAATTCATTGCGAAAACGACTATATGTTGCTTCTGATTTTCGGCCATAAACATATAAAAACTGGTATAAAAAGTTAAGATCGGCCTTTGATTCAGTTACAGTCAAGCTGACTTGCTGTATAAAAGAGGCTAGTTCTGGATATTCTGATTGGAGTGTATTATCTTCAAGGTGTGCTATTTGATAACGTAATTGTTTTAATGTATCGACCAGAGCAACAAGCATAATAGTAAAATATATAAGAAAATAATAGACTTATAGATTAACCTTAAAGTCCGATACTGTCTAGTATTGGACATAACGAAATTTTGATATTTATGCTAAATGCAGATTTATTAACCATATACCTTATTAAAGGAAAAATCATGAAAAAATTACTTCTGTTGAGCATGTTAGTTATTAGCGTTTTATTAACAGGTTGCGCTACTACAGGGAGTGCTTCTCCTGGAGAAAAACGTGCTTTAGTACAAAGTATGAAATCGAATACATTAACTGCTCTATACGAAAAAAAACCAGATGTTAAAACTCAAATTGCAAACTCTGCCGGTTATGCTGTATTTGATAATGCCAACGTAAACGTTATTTTAGCCAGTTTTGGTGGTGGGTACGGTGTAGTAAAAAATAACTTAACCGGAAAATCTACCTATATGAATATGGGCGAAGCTGGTTTAGGCTTAGGTTTAGGTGTTAAAGATTTCAATATTGTGATGGTTTTTCACGATCAAGCCGCGTTAAATAGATTTATTAAACATGGTTGGGCGTTCGGCGGTAATGCTGATGCTGCTGCAAAATACCAAGATAAAGGTGGCGCTTTAGTTGCCGAAGCTATTGCTGACCAAGTTACTGTTTACTCTTTAACCGAAAGTGGCCTTGCACTGCAAGCTGTTTTAAAAGGCACTAAATTTTGGGTCGATTCTGAGCTAAACTAAGCGAATAAAACCCTATCATAAGTGGGCTAGTTTGTATGATTACGCCCACTTTAATTTAATTCATTCAATTTAACATAACGTAATTTATGGGCTGTCGCTATTACGCAAATGCGTCCTCAGTTGGTGCATTCGCCAGTCCTGCAACTAGTGTTAGCGCTACACATGCTGCACTAATCTTTTTTACAATATCAGTCCAAACTTTACTTTCTTCTTTGGTTTTAGATTTTTCAATAGCTAAGTTAAGTAAAGCTTCTTTTTGATCCATTCCAACTTTATTAGCCAAAAAAATACACTGATTGGCAGTTAAATGTCTTTCACCACGCTTAATTTGTGATAAAGAACCTGACGTAACACTATCCAAGTCAGCAACAACTTGTTTGTCCTGAGAATAGCCCATAAATTCTTTGTATTTTTCAATGAGTTGGTAACTAAATGACATATATATCTCCTCTCTAAATCAATTATAGCGCACAAAAATGTAAAATATATTCTTGACGTTGCACAAACTTGTGCGCTACATTCTGCGCTATTGCACAAGTTTGTGCATTATATTTACAAGGAAATACGGATATGAGTTCCACTAAAAACACATTAAATCCATTATTAGTTCAAATTACATATTTTTTTGTTC
>NZ_JASDDF010000057.1:0-12144 GCF_030407535.1 Pseudoalteromonas sp. APC 3224
AATTCCCTTGGTAATTAGCGATTACGACAGAATCGCTTGGTAATTAAGATACGACAAAGTCGCTTGGTGTTAACAGTTTTATTTGATTTTATAATAAAACGACTTGACAGCTAGACGTCTAAACGATAACTTTCAAAGCCGCACTCTTAGTGCGGTTTTGTTTTATTAGCCACAGGTTAATAATACATTCAGAAGAGGTGCGATACTTAGGTACTTAATGTGAGGCAACGACAGCCTGCGACCATTAAGGAGGGAAGTACTCGCCGAGGAAAATAATGGGTCGTTACCATTGTTTTTCGGTTTATGGGGCTGAATCCTCAAAACTGTCACCAATTTAGGTGGAGAGCTTCTGGCAGTAGATTTTTCTTATCTTTATTTCCTGCCAAGTTCTTCTTGTTTTATTGCGGTTTGGATGCCGCGAAAGGAGACGAAATGACTACCCAATCAGTGCCACAAAGTTCACAGTGCACAAAATCAGATTACATTGTTGCCAAATTTGGTGGCACCAGCGTTGCTAACTTTGAGGCGATGAGCCGTTGTAGCGAAATCATTGTAAACGATAGCAGCGTTCGAATTGTTGCAGTGAGCGCCAGCGCCGGTGTAACTAATCACTTGGTGGCACTTTGCAAAGCCGATATTGATGCCGCTGAACGTCAGCAGCATGTTGACGGTGTACTTGCTATTCAGCAGGCAATTTTAACTGATCTGACCCTAGATGATGATTTAGCGCTTGGTTTTAATAACACCCTCGATGACTTCCAAACACTGGCACATCAAATACTGACAACAGAGCAGCAACACGATGAGTTACTCAGCTTTGGCGAGCGTTTATCGTCGTATTTATTTACTCAAGTATTGCGCTTAAAGGGCTTAAATTCGCAGCGTTTTGATGTTCGCCAGGTGCTTAAAACCGATAGCCAATTTGGTAAAGCCACCCCTAATGTAACCGCCACAGCGCTTGCAGCTAAAAAGCATTTAATTCCTTTACTAGATAACAATGTAATTGTTACTCAGGGCTTTATTGGCAGCGATGAAAACAATGTAACCACCACACTGGGTCGCGGTGGCTCTGATTACAGTGCCGCCTTGTTAGCTGAAGCAATTAACGCTAAAAGTGTGCATATTTGGACCGACGTAGTGGGGATTTTTAGCACCGATCCGCGTTTGTGTGTAAAAGCCACACCTATTGCGCGTTTAAGCTTTGATGAAGCGGCAGAAATGGCCACTTTTGGCGCTAAAGTGCTGCATCCGGCTACAATTTTGCCAGCCAGTCGTAGCCATATAAATGTGTTTGTTGGCTCAAGCACAGAGCCAGAGCGTGGTGGCACCTGGATTGAACGTGAAAAATCGCAGCTACCTGGTATTCGTGCGGTCACGCAACGTAAAAACCAAATATTATTAACCCTTAAAAGCCCAGAAATGCTGTTAGCGAGTGGTTTTTTAGCGCGTATTTTTACTATTTTAAGTGAATGTAATATTTCGGTAGACTTGGTTACTACCTCTGAAATTAGTGTAGCTATTACCCTTGATAATGCGCCTAATGCATCACGCCCAGAGCTAGATCAAGAATGCTTAGATAAACTCGCTGAGTTTTGCCATGTTTCGGTTGAGAACAATTTAACCCTAGTAGCACTTATTGGGTCTGAAATTGTATTGCGTCAACACGAAATGAATTTAATGCAGGTGTTGAGCGAATTTAACATTCGTCTTATTTGCCATGGTGCGAGTAAACACAACCTGTGCTTTTTAGTTGAGCAAAGTGAGTCTGATGCTGTGGTTCAAGCTATTCATAGCCGACTACTTGAAGGCGAGCTTGCTGCTTAACGCTTTCAATGAGATAAATGAGCACCGCCAGTCGGTGCTTTTTTTTGCCACAACGCTTATATCAAACTGCTCGTTTACATCATTTGTTAATGTGGTGCTGGTTGCACTTAGTTGCCTGTTGCCAAGCTCACAAAATACATTAGGGCTTAATAGCTGGGCAATAGGGCGGCTGGTTGCTTTTGCTAATGCTTCTTTTAAAGTCCAAAGTCTGAAAAATGTCGCCGCTTTAGCAGCTGTGCACGGTTGCTTAGTTATAAGTGCCACTTCTGCAGCATCATAAAAGTGCTTTGCGAGTTTTTCAAATGGTCGTTTTAAACTGATTTTTTCAATATCAAAACCAAATAGCGAATTATTAATATTTAGGGCCACGCCTACCAAACCATGAGAGTGTGACACACAGCAACTATAAACCTGGTTGTTATTTATATTTACCTCAAGCTTACTGGTTTGTTGATTAAATTCAGAGCTGATTTTATCAAGCGTTATATTACTGCTGCTAGGTAATACACTTTTGACTAAATATTTTAGTAACAGCCGCGTTGCTACATATTCTTGCTTTGCTTGAGGCGTTTTACGACGCGCGATGACACTTAATTCAAACGGGCTTAAAAACTGTGTAAGTGTTAGCTCATCAACCTGCAATTGGCTGGCATCAAATAATAAAATGGTGAGGTTATTATTCTCAGGAAGCGGGGTGTGTAATAACTGATTGTCGAAGTAAGCTGAACTCATTATTGCTCGTTAAAAGTGAATACCGATTACATAGTTATCGTTATAAGCTGGATAGTTTGTGAGCGGTTGTTTGCTGTTATGCGCGCTAAGTACATTTTTATTACTCAGTCGCCCTTAAATATGGTTTAATTCACATTCGATAAAATAATAACAGATTTGTAGGTGTATGACACAAGTGCGTGATGGTTTTCAAAGTCGACTTGGTTTTGTATTGGCAGCAGCCGGTGCTGCGGTAGGTTTAGGCAATATATGGGGTTTTCCTACACAGGCTGCTAACCATGGTGGCGGCGCATTTTTATTGGTGTACTTTATTGTTATTTTTTTGCTAGCGCTTCCCGCGCTATACACCGAGCTGTATTTAGGCTACAAAGCCCAAGCTAATCCGGTTAAAGCCTTAGGCCAAGCATGGCAAGACCATGCGCCTAAAGTTGGCGCTGCTGCAGGTTATATAGGCTTAGCTGGCGCAATTGTCATGTTAAGCTTTTATTCAATAGTGGCAGGTTGGATGCTTTCTTACGCCATAGAGCCTATAACCACCTTTTTAGGCTTGCAGAGCTTAAGTGAGTTTTTACATAGCGACTCTATGCTACGTAATTTTATATTTACGCCACTGATGCTTATTTTAACCGCCAGTATTATTTTAAAGGGGGTTAAATCAGGAATTGAAACCTGGTCGCGCCGTTTAATGCCATTATTACTTGTTTTACTCGTTGGCCTAATTGCTTACATTGCTACCTTAGAGGGTGCCAGCGAAGGGTTTGCGGCCTATTTAGTGCCTGACTTTAGTAAAATACTCGATCCCGATTTAATTATTGCCGCAATGGGGCAAGCGTTTTTCTCATTATCACTGGGTGTGGGCTGTATGATGATTTATGGCTCTTATTTAAAGCCCGGTGCTAACTTACCAAAATTGACTGCAAGTGTTGCGTTACTCGACACCAGCGTGGCATTTTTAGCTGGACTATTAATTATACCGGCTATATATGTGGCGCAGTTCAATGGCGTTGAAGTATTTAGCAACGGCAAGCTAATTGGTGAAGGGCAGCTTATTTTTGCCATATTACCTGAGTTATTTGGCACCATGGGTGAAATTGGTTTATTGGTTGGCTTACTATTTTTTGTATTGATGTCGATTGCTTCAGTTACATCAACCATTTCATCGACTGAAATTCCTGTGGCTTTTTTAGTAGAAAACCACAGTGTTGATAGAACCAAAGCTACATGGGCCGTTAGCGCCATTGTATTTGTTTGTGCCAGTACTATTATTGTTAATTTTGATTGGCTATTTGGTTTGGTTATTATGGTATTTACCCAATACCAACTCCCGTTGATGGGACTGTTTTATTTTATTACAGTGGGCTGGTTATGGCAGCGTGGTAATAAGCTTCATCAAGCAAGTTCTGGTGCACATTATTGGTTTGCTCAGTACATTCGTTTTGTCTGCCCAGTGCTAATGACCTTAGTATTTGCAAACGTTGCGTTTGGCTAGAATACAACAACAACTCATGTGTTATTGATAACAAAAAAAGCGAACACTATATTTTGTTCGCTTTTTTGCTTTTTGTTTAGCCGCGCTATAGCACTTCGTTTGTTAAGCTATTTCCTTGAGTAACCTCAAATGCATTTTGTAAGGTGATATTGGCAATTTCTGTAAGCGCTTCTTGAGTAAAAAAGCCTTGATGGCCGGTGATCAATACATTTTTAAAGCTCACCAAGCGAGAGAAAATATCGTCTTGGTTTATATCGTCACTGTGGTTTTTAAAAAACAGCTCTGATTCTTGCTCGTACACATCAAGCCCTAAATAACCTAGTTTTTGTGATTTAAGTGCCTTAATACAAGCTTTACTATTAACCAATGCACCGCGCGAGGTGTTTATTAGCATAACTCCTGTTTTCATCGCTGCAAATGCGTCATCGTCTATTAAATGATGGGTGTGCTCGTTTAACGGGCAATGCAAAGAAATGATATCGCTTTGTGTAAGCAGGGTGTTTAAATCAGTAATTGTGTAATTACCAGCTTGTGCATTAGGATCGCATACTAAAATGTGAGCGCCAAAACCGGTTAATATATTACACAATGCTTGGCCAATTTTACCGCAGCCAATAATACCCACCGTTTTATTATGCAAGTTAAAGCCAAGTAAGCCGTTCAAGTCAAAATTGTCTTCACGTACGCGGTTATAAGCTTTATGGGTTTTACGGCTAAGCGTAAGCATAAGTGCAATACAATGTTCTGCGACTGCCTCAGGGCTGTAAGCCGGAACGCGCAGAACACGCATACCATGCTGTTTAGCAGCGGCTAAATCTACATTATTAAAACCCGCACAGCGCAGTAAAATGGTGTTAACCCCAAATATAGCCAGTTGCTCAATAACCGCTTTATCTACCGAATCGTTTACAAATACGCATACAGCATCAAATTCTTTAGCTAAAACCGCAGTGTGCATCGATAAACTTTGCTCAAAATAGGTAATAGCGATGTTAGAAAAGCCAGTTAAGCTTTGTTCGAAAAAAGGGCGCTCGTATTTTTGAGCACTAAAAAAAGCAATCTTCATTTATTACAATCCAACTAATCTAGTTACATCAACCATAAACCATTTTTATTATACATGCCTTATCACTTTAATATTGCTGTGGTATTAAAACGACTATTTGCTGTTTTTATAATCGGTGTTGCCTCTAAACTACTTCTAATTACACTATGAAGTGACTCCGGTTTAGTGCGCGGCGCATAACGTGCAATTAGTTGTCCTTGGGCATTAACTAAAAACTTAGTGAAGTTCCACTTTATTGCACGGTTTTGTGCAATTCCACGCGTATGTGATTTTAAATAACTAAACAAGGGGTGAGTATCGGGGCCATTCACCATAACCTTATCAAATACTTCAAAATTAATCGCAAAGTGTTTTTGATAGTAGTCTTTAATTGCCATACCCTCTAATGGTTCGTTTTTATCAAACTGATTACATGGAAAGGCCAGAATAGTAAACCCATCGCTTTTGTATTGTTGGTATAGCTTTTCAAGCGCACATAATTGCGCCGAAAAATGACATTTGCTTGCTGTATTTACAATAAGAACCGTTTTTCCTTTTAACTGGCTCAAAGGAAAATCACTGTTATTACAAAGTAGTGCGTTAAATTGATAAATGCTATCCATAGATTACCTACCTAATTTCCTTATGCGGGAAATTTTAAAAGACTTTCATTCGCTTTTTTAGCGGCCGATTGACATAATCGAGCTTATGTTTCTAAGTTATCAGTTAAATAGGTCATTTTTATGTCAGTTAAAATTGCATTTATAGGTTTAGGCGTAATGGGTTACCCAATGGCGGGGCATTTAGCAAAAGCAGGGCACAGCGTATGTGTTTATAACCGCACAGCAGCTAAAGCACAAAAATGGGTCGAAGATTTTAACGGCAGCTTTGCACCTACTCCGCGTGAAGCCGCAAGCGGTGCCGATATGGTATTTATGTGTGTTGGCAATGACGACGACTTACGTTCAGTGGTATACGGCAATGACGGTGTGCTAGCAGGCATGCACGAAAACACAATTTTAATTGACCACACAACTACCTCAGCAGAAGTGGCACGTGAAGTTGCGGCAAAAGCGGCTTTACAGCATATCGACTTTATTGATGCGCCAGTATCGGGCGGCCAAGCTGGTGCTGAAAATGGGGTGTTAACCGTAATGGCGGGTGGTAACGAAGCGGTATTTGCTAAAGCACAACCTATCATGGCGGCATTTAGCCGTTTTAGTCAGCTTTTAGGCGAAGCGGGCTCAGGGCAATTATGTAAAATGGTTAACCAAATTTGTATTGCAGGTGTAGTGCAAGGATTAGCTGAGGGCTTACATTTTGCTAAACAAGCAGGGCTTGATGGCGAAAAAGTAATAGAAACCATTTCTAAAGGCGCTGCTGGTTCGTGGCAAATGGAAAACCGTTACAAAACAATGTGGGCAGGTGAGTACGAATTTGGTTTTGCTGTAGATTGGATGCGCAAAGATTTAGGCATTGCCCTTGATGAAGCTAAAAATAATGGTGCAACGCTGCCAATGACTGCAACGGTCGATCAATACTACGCCGATGTGCAGGCTCTTGGTGGCGGCAGGTACGATACCTCAAGCTTATTAGCGCGTATTGAAGCACTACATAAAAAGTAATGTAATTGGTAAAAGTAAACTGTTCACAAAGAGGCTAAGAGGCGCTGCGCTTTTAGAGAAAGTGATACACATAAAAAATGAATGTTGGTTTTATGTTTTCTCATTTACCTCTCTTGTTGAGATAGTTTTTTGGTTTTTTACCTAGTAACAAAAAACGCGACACTTTTTTGCTAAAGGGTCGCGTTTTTTATGCGTTATATAAACTACAGTAAATTACATGCTTTGCGCGTAGTTATATAAGGCTTTTAAAATTGTTAGATTTTTTTCGCTGTCATCATGTTCATGCGCTAAGTTTTCAAGGGTGATCATAAAATCTTGTGCGCTGATTGACGGTTGATCTTCGCCATGCATTAACTTGCTTTGGCAATATTGACGCCATTGATCAAGCTCTTGCTGGTTGAGCGTTTGCGGCCAATTTCGGGCGCGGTACCTAAATAGCAAAGTATTAAATTTAGGATCTTCAAATTCAAGTTTTAAACTTGCTAAGTCTTCGGGCTTTGCATCACGAATAATCGCAAATTTAGCTTTATCAGCATGGCTAGTAAAGCCATCATATAATAAGTAATCTACGTTCGTGGTCGCGCTGTAATCGCCTTGCTCATTAAATACCTCAGTGACTTTATCACGTAGCTCGGTATTGGCTTTTAAAATGGCTAAATTAGTCAAGCATTGTTCACGGTCAATACCCAAGCGAGCAGCGTTTTCAGGCAGTAGCGTTTTAGCAGGTGCTAAAATAGGGCACTTGTTTAAATGCACCAATTTTAAACCTACGGGTAAATCACCCTCCGCTAAATCTATACGTTTGGTGTATAAGCGCTTGCGTAATTGCTCTACATTTAAATCAAGTAATACCTGCGGGTTTTGGGTTAAATCAAAACAAATAACTGCGTTTTTATTTACCGGGTGAAAACTCATTGGTGCCACCCAAGTGGTACAGCCTTGGGTTGCTGGAATGCGAGACGAAGTGTGCACTAATGGGGTCATATTAAACACATCAACCATTTCAGCGAGTGCTTTTTTACCGCGAAGACTAAAAAAGAACTGATACAGCTTAGGCTGCTTCTCTTTAATTAGTTTGGCCAAGGCAATGGTGGCCGTTACATCACTTAATGCGTCGTGCGCAGCGGCATGTTCGATGCCATTAGCTACGGTTAAATGCTCAAGCTTAAAACTAGGACTGCCATCCTCTTTTAGCGGCCACTCAATGCCCTCAGGGCGCAGCGCATAGCAGGCACGCACTAAATCTATGATATCCCAACGGCTGTTATTGTTTTTATATTCACGCTCGTACGGGTCGTAAAAGTTACGATAAAAGCTATATCGGCTTACTTCATCATCAAAGCGAATACTGTTATAACCAGCTACACAGGTATTGGGTACGCTAAATTCTGCATGAATTTTAGCAATAAATTCAGCCTCAACTAAGCCTTTTTGCATCGCCACTTGTGGGGTAATACCGGTAATTAAACACGCTTCAGGATGGGGTAAATAATCCGCTTGTGGCTTACAGTACTCAATAAGCGGCTCGCCAATAATATTTAAATCAAGATCGGTGCGCACACCGGCAAACTGACTCGGCTTATCCTTTTGCGGGCTTGCTCCCCAGGTTTCGTAGTCGTGCCAATAGATTGTTGCTTGGTTTTCGTAGTATGTAGGTTCGCTCATTCTGTATCTTAGCCCTTTTTTTATGCGGGTTTTAACTGCGCTTTTATTTGTTGTTGTATCTTTGGCTATATTGTAATCCGCGCATTGTGTGTATAGTATCGTGTATAATTTTTTTGCTAACTGTGTATAAAAAATTAAATGGCGATCAGTGACACCAAATTAAGAAAGCTGCTAGGTAAAAATCAAACACCGTGCGTATTATCGCATAGAGATAGTTTAAGTGTAAGGGTATCTGCTAAGGGCACAATTACATGGCAATATCGTTGCCGTGTTGATACTAAGCAGGTAATTATCACGCTAGGGCGTTATCCAGGGCTAAGTATTAAAGAAGCACAAGACTACATACCTCTGTTTCAAAATTGGTTAAGCCAAAATAAAGACCCACGCCTAGAACTCAAGCTTATGCGTAACAATGCCAAGGGATTACCCACAATGGCAGATATTGCAGCAAAGTGGTTAGATAAAAAAGTACCCGACCTAAAAGAAAAAACTCAAACTTTATACACAAACCAAGTTAGCAAATGGATTGTGCCAATTCTTAATGATGAAAACATGCCACTTGATTTAATGACCATTAAAGATTGGATAACCTACTTTGATGACGTAAAAAAATTAGGTAGCGCAAAAACAGCCGGCACAATATTAGTACGCATAAAATCAATAATAGGATGGGCTGAAAAACGCGGTGAAGTAAAACCATTTAACCCCGTACTAACTCTAAATATAAACGATGTTGGCGAACAAGCATCGGTAGGCCAGCGAGTAATGCGCTTTGATGAAATTGCAAAACTATGGATTCAAATTGAAAGCTCAAAAGCTACACCCGCAACTAAAGCATGCCTTCAGCTAATTTATATAACAGGGGCTAGGCAATCAGAGGTTCGTTTAGCCAAGTGGGAACATTTCGATTTTGAAAACAACATTTGGACGGTACCACCCGAAAACTCAAAAACAAATAAAGCCATTCGCAGGCCAATATCAACCAAGATGAAAAGCATTTTAAATACGCTTGCAATGGTATACGGCCGTAATGGATATTTAATACCAGGTAGCAATCCACACAAAGCAATGACCACCCATAGTATTAATCGCTATTGCTGTCGAATGTGGGATCACCTATTTGAAAAATACAAAATACCCAAGTTCCTACCGCACGATGCCCGTCGTTCTTTATCTACATTGCTCAGTGAAAATGGCGTAGCACCACATGTAACGGAAAAAATGTTAGGCCATACAATGCGAGGAGTAATGGCTGTATATAACAAACATGATTGGATAAAAGAACAGGCAGAAGGGTATGAGTTATATTGTCAGCTTGTTGATGATGCTATCTTAGAAACACTGAACAAAAAAGGGCAAAATTAAAATGGAAGAAAGCAAAGAAATCATTAAATTTGTTTTTGATTGGAGCACATTTATTGCGTGCTTAGCGTTTTTTGTTGCTGTGCATCAAGCTTGGATTAGCCGTAAGCATAATAAGTTATCCGTTCAACCATTAATCTATGATTTTATGGAGGAGGGTGATAAATGGTTCACATACTCAATCAGAAATAAAGGTCATGGCGTGGCTAAAATTGAGTCTTTTAAATACCACTGGGCAGGTCAAGAAATAACTGACGAAGAGCTAAGAAATAAAGTAAACCCATATATTAAACATAAAGATCATTTTAAAATAACTAATCTTGGCAGTGCTTTCGGCATGTCAAATGACGAAACATTTAAATTGATAGATTTAACAGTAGTTTCTGACGGAATAAGCGATATACCAACAGATAGGTTTAAAAAGATAATTAATCTAATTGTTACTAATTGCAGGGTGGAAATTAAATATAAATCATTATACAACGAAGAGTTTTCATTCGAGACCAGTACATCAGCTATTGATTTGAGTCTATATAAAGTGGAATAAAATTAGCAGGGGAAATACATAGCTCATCAAATATTGAATGGAATCATAAACTGACCTTTGATGTGTACAGTTATCACCGTTGTCTCTTGTAGCCTCCTAGTGTCTCTTGCTGTTTTGTGAGCCAATATGCTACTATTTGGTTGTGGGTACAATTAATGACACCCAGAGATTTGGTTGTGGGTACAGTTAATGGGCTCCCAACAATGTAATTAATAGGCTTTTTATTAAACTAAAATGGCTTTTATTTATAGCTAAGAATGGAGCTGTAATGAAAAATAAAGTTATCCAATTAAGCGAAGTAAAAAAAGAGAATGCAGCAACAGAGCAGTTCTTAAATTTACTCGATGCAGACATTGAAGCAGGAAATGTAAAAAAAATTCCTGACTCTGTATTTGATCGTATCGCAGCAATCAAGCACAAAGCACTTGTTGCACGTCAAAATAACGAATTAATAGAGATGTAAATGTACTGGGAAAAATATTGGCATACCGTATTCGAACAAAGATACACGGAAGTATTAAATCAGGTCGAACGCGAAGCCAAAAAAGACCCAGAACACTTTTACGAATCTGCAATCTACAAATTATTTGAATGTGTTACAGATTGCATAGAAAATCGCATATTTGTAGATCCTCAAGCACCAGCTTTTATACTGGGCAATACATTAGGTAAAAGTAACCGTGATTGGCGAAGAGCCAAAAAGGGCATGCCTAATCGATATCGTTTGTTTTTTAAGTTTTCGAGTACAAATAAAACAATAGTTCTTGCTTGGTTTAATGACCAATCAACGCTTCGTAAAGATGGTAGTAAAACGGATGTTTATGAAGTTTTCAAAAAAATGCTATTAAAAGGGGCAATACCCAGTAGTATTGAAGAGCTGATAGAGCAGTCAACAGAGTTTAATAAACAAGCCCGCTAATAGCGGGTTTTTTGTTACTTCGTTGCTTATCTATTATTTATAAAATAAATATTGTTCGGATGGAAGAATAATAAAGATGCTTAAATCTGTTTTACACATAAATATAGGCTTTTTAATAGGGGTTGCTGTTACATCTTTGTTTTATGTAGGCATGCCAATAATTATAAATGAAAAGTTTTATCCTTTTGCATCAGCAATTGCTGTAGTTTTTTCTGCGGTGCTTGCTTTTACTTCAGCATTTTATACGTTACGAATTAATAGTAATAAAGCAATAGAAAAAAATACTATAGAGGCTATTGAAAATGGTAAAGGTAAGATAGGTGCTGAATTTCTATTTATTACAAGTTACTTGCAAAAGCATCAATTATGCGAACATGAGGCTTTGAGTGAATTGGCCCAACGTTATACTGAATATGAAGAAATAGCTGGAATAACAAAGACTTTAAATGAGCTTGAAAGTATATGTAGTAATGCATTATCTGGATATTATGATTGGAATATAATTGTAAAAAATAGGGGCGCAACAATTATAAGCGTCTGGGAAAAGCTGAAGCCTTACCTAGAGGAGCGTAGAAGAATACATAAAGCATTAATTTCAAAAGATTACCCCACATTAAAACACGACAAATTTTTACCATTCCACTCTATAGAAAAAGCATATGATCATTTGAGAAAAGATCCATATAATAATCGAAAAGAAGCAAAACTTTTAGCTTTAGCGTCTTTATGCTTACTTATACCTTGTTCACCAGCCCTAATAGCTATTTATTTTAATTTATTTATGTAGATTTTTTTTAACAGTAACTTACATAATATATTTCTCATAAAACAAGTTACTAGACCATCTAAGAAATTAAAAAACTAGAATTGTATTGCATGCATTAAATAGGTAAGTAAATATTGGGGCATAAAGCCCCAATATTCTTTATTGTTTTA
>NZ_JASDDF010000058.1:0-12050 GCF_030407535.1 Pseudoalteromonas sp. APC 3224
ATTGACTATAGTTAGATAATTCACCCTGTTTTAATTCTTTATAAAATCGTAGTATTTCGTTTCTTGATATTTCACCAAATGTAGAGTCTAAGTGCATACCGTCAAGGTATAAGTCGTTAATTCTGGTGCCGAAGCCATTTGATTTTTCCAGTGTTATTTTGCCATCAACTTTAGTAATTGAAACTATATCATCGGGTAGAAAGTCACTTAATATGATAGGAGAGTGTGTTGTCAAAATTGTATTTATAGTTGCTCGTTTAAGTCCGTTGTGATCTTTAAAATGGTTAATTATATCAATAACCTCACTAACAATTTTTCTTTGCCATTCAGGGTGAAGGTAGGCATCTATTTCATCTACAAGTAACTGAATATTTGAATAGCCTCGTGATATTAGCTGTTGTATGCCAGTGAAAATACGAGATTGTAGCTTTAATCTTGCTTCTTCACCCGAACTTAGACCATACCAACCATATGTAAAGTTATCACCGGTAAAGTAATTTAAATCGTTAAACTTTTCAGAGATTTCAGCTATTATTTTACTGTCAGCAATATCGAAAGAAATATATTTGGTATCAAATAATATGTTTATATAGCTATCTAGTAATGATTGAGTCATTTCTTCAAGTTCATTTCTAAATCTTTCAGACTCATAAACTATATCTTCAACAGCATCATTTTTATCGAGGAGATTACTCTCATCAATATGATTTTTAATAATCTCAGTTACATTCTCAATTGAATGTGAAGCTTGGAAAATGATATTTATATAAAACCACGCCCTATCACTTGGATCACTTATTTTTAAAGAGGATTTTTTTAAGAAGTCACTTATCAAAAATCTGTATATATACCAAAATGCATCATCACTATGCCTGTCATTTCTTGTGTTTGATTGTAAGTACTTGGTTAAGGATTTTTTAATTGCAGCTCCCGTAATTTGGAGCTCTCTAGGAATATCATTTATCGAAAATTTTATTTCGTTATTTTCTAAGGCTCTTTCTTGATTCTTATGAGCTTCCTCTATTACCAAATTATAGAAAAAATCATCCATCAATAATTTAGAAACATTATCATTAGTTAGCTTATTTACTGCTTGTTCGAGGTAGTTTTTACTTGAGGGGTAAATGTAGAACCTAAATGATAGAGGTGCTCCAATTATATTTTTTTGATAGTTGAAATATTCAGCATAATTTAATTCCCTAGCAACCTCAGACATAAGAATTTTTTTCTTTGCTACCCTTTTTTCAAGAAATTTATTCGAAGATAGTTTTAGTACATTCTTTTTTTCTTTACTGCGTTCATTGAATGTAAATTTATTTAAGTCAAAAAGGTTGGTTATGAAAAGTAGGCTAGTCCTGTTGTTTGGCTCGTACTCATTAATTCGTTGGCCATTAAGGAAAATTTCCGATAAAGAATTGTTTTTTACATAGTAATTTGAGTCAACTTCATCCCAGAAAACAGCTATACCAATACCAACAATTTCGTTAAAGGCCCCTTCAATAAACTCTAGAAGAGATGTTTTACCTGCCCCATTTTTACCAATTACTAGTTTTATATTTTGTCCAAGATAATACTCTTCTTTAAATTTACAATACTGCTTTTTTACATGAATATGAGGTCTATCGAAATCACAGGTGAAGTTTTGATTAAGATTTAAGAAGAGATCTTTTATACCTTTATATTCATCAATGTATATACAAACAAGTTCCATGTGAGAAGGCTATAATTTTTTATGATAGACATAGACTGCTAGATCTTAGACATTTTTTAAAGAAGAAAAGTGAAAAAGTTAGATTTAAGTATAAACTCAGGTAAAACTAAAATATCCTTAGTACACTTATAGGTTAGATACTAAGAGAATCTTAGCAAGATATAATTTATAGCTAAGGTTCTCATGGAAACTCCAACACCTTCACGCCTAAAGTCTGCAAGAAAAGCAGCTGGCCTTACTCAGCAACAACTAGGTATGGCATTAGGAATGGAGCCAAACACGGCTAGTGCACGCATGAACCAATACGAAAAAGGCAAACATGCCCCTGATTTTTTAACAATGAAACGCATTGCTAAAGAGCTAGATGTCCCAGTAGCTTACTTTTATTGTGAAGAAGATATTTTATCTGAACTAATTTGTGCTTTGGGTAAGTTAAAAAAAGAAGACCAAATTGAATTATTAAATACACTCAAACCTGAAAAGCTATAAAGGATCAGAAAACATGGAAGTAAATGCTAATTCAATTAGAAAAATAGGTAAGACGGGACATGATTCTTGGCTCTTAGAGGATACTCGCCAAATAACATTTTTTATTGGCCCTAATAATTCAGGTAAGAGTCGCGAATTAAGAAAATTGTTTAATGAAAATGTTAAGCAATGGACATTAGAGTATGTAGGATTTGAAATAAAGGAAATAATAGAAAAGCTAGCAAGTGACCTTCATCAAGGTAGTTGGAGGGGGGAGCTTGTAAGACTGAGATCGCTAAATTATGACCAAATGCTTAATCAAGTATCATCAATTTGCAATAAGCCTCTTAGTATAGATAAGTTAGCTGAAGAAATTTATTCAATTGCAAATAGGCCTACCTATACTTCAGTTAGAGAAAGTGAAAGATTCATAGAAATACTTAATTCAATGTTAAAGGGGTACTTCTCTGAAGAACTACTAGAAAAAGTAAGTCGTTATTCTGTCACTAATCAATGGGGTAAAATTTACATCCCAACTCTTCGAGGGCTGCGACATGTTGCAGAAGAAGATATTTTTGAGACTCGAACTAAAGCCGATTACTTTTCTAGCTTAAAGAAAGGTGAACGTGAGGTTTTTACAGGCCACAGTCTTTATAAAGATCTCACAAAACACTTACTAGGCTCTTACGGAAAACGACAAAAAGTTCGCGACTATGAACAGTACCTTTCTGAAAACTTCTTTTTTGGTAGGGGCATCTCATTAGTGCCTATGGTTGATAAAGATGTTGTACATGTCAAAGAAGGTGATGATGAAGACCGACCTATTTATGACTTAGGTGACGGTATTCAATCAATCATATTGTTGACGTATAAAGTTTTTATGGCTGAAGAGCCGACTATGTTTTTTATTGAAGAGCCAGAACATTTTTTACATGCTGGACTTCAAAGGACATTAATTGAAACATTTGCTAAACATAAAGAGCATATGTTCTTTATGACTACTCACTCAAACCACTTTTTAGATTTAGCTCAAGAGCGTGACGATATTTCTATTCAACAAGTTTCAAGGGTAAATGGTGAGAGTAAAGTACAAGCTTCTTTAGATTATGGTGACTTACTAAATGAGCTTGGTGTACGTGCATCGTCTGTACTTCTTGCTAATTGTTCAATTTGGGTGGAAGGCGTTACTGATAAGCTATACTTGCGAGCCTATCTAAATAAATATATCGAAGAGCTCGAAGATGAAGATAAGAGAAGTAAACTGAAGAGTTATCATGAAAATCTTCATTTTGTTTTTACAGAGTACCAAGGCAGTAATATTACTCACTGGGATTTCAGTGATGATGTTGAAAATAATGGTAGTGAAACCTCCGCTAAAAGACTCAACAGAAATATCTTACTAATTGCTGATGCAGATATTGAGGGCAAAGGTGAGCGTGTTGAAAGCTTACGAGAAGCTTTGGGTGAGGCATTTTATTTACTTGAATATAAGGAAATCGAAAACTTTATACCCTTTGATATTTTGATTGATACAGCTAAAGCTAGATGGGAAACTTTTAAACAGAGAACAGATAGTAATATCGATAGATTTGAAAATATGAAGGAAGAGCTATTTAAATCTAATAGGTATGGTATTGGTGAAGTGTTAGAGCGCTATGTCGACAAAGCTGATGGACTTGAACGGAAATTCTATTCTGACAAATCAGGTACAATTAAAGACAAAGTTAAATTTTGTCATACTGCAATTTTACTAATGAATGAGTCTGATGATTGGAAGTTAACGCCAGAGCTAACTTCACTATGTGAAACGGTATGGGATTTTATTGAATCACATAATCAATAACTGCTTATGTGATTCGATCCTTTAGGTGAGAATGGGCAGATTCTGAAATATCACATCCGATAGCTTGTCGATTTAAGTTATTGGCTGCTACTAAAGTAGCTCCTGAGCCAAAAAAAGGATCGACGACGAGTTCACTTTCAATACTGCTTTGAGAGATAAGCGTTTCAATTAACTTAACTGGTTTTTCAGTAGGGTAGCCCCTGTATACTCTTTTACACGTGAGGATATCTGGAACGCTTAGATCATTTAACTTGCGCTTACCTTTCTCGAAAAAAAGAATATATTCGTGTCTAGCTCTGTAATGATAACCCATTCCAATAGTCACTTTATCCCAAACTATTGGCTTCCAAAATTTGAAACCTACTTTTTCAGCTATTGGCTTAATATAAAACATTGTTTCTTGATCGCAGAATAGATAAAAATGCGAACCTTTTTTCAGTACTCTGTATATTTCAATTAGTAGTTCTTCAAAGCGATTATTTGGGAATATGTCGAACCATTGATTACTTGACGATTTACTTACTTTTAGGCGAGTGGTTGTTCCTATTTTTCGATGTTTTTCTAATGATTCGTAGGGTGGGTCAGTAATTAAAAGATCAACACTTTCGGTTGAAAGTGTTGATAACCAATTTACCGCATCATCTTTATGTACTTGCATTAAATCTCTTTAGCTAAAGTGTGCTACACAAACGGCCATTGTGAAAAGCTTTCGAAGCAACGCCCTTTTTTAATCGTCGACAATCAATGCAATAGCTTTGATATCCATCAGGGTTGCGAGCTGTTTTACGAGCAGGAGTAATTCCAAAAGAAGCCGGATATGGATGGAATATATGTTCAGAACTATTAGCGTCTGAACAATGAGGGCATGATTTAAACTTTTGACCGGTTGATGAATCTTTCTTTTGAACCATGCCGCTATTTAAAGCTTTGCCACAGCAGTTACAAGCCATAAGAATCTCCTTATAAGTTAGCTTTGTATTTTTAAATTTGAGTTTTTATTATGTTACTGGCTATTAATACATCCTTTAGAAATGCCGTAACGCTCTCTACAGTATCAGATATTGTACTTTTGTGAAGTACGAATGATTTAACGATAATTATTTTTGACTATCTAATTTATTTAGCCTAAACCTAAACTAAGATTTTCTTAGTTTAGGTTGGCGATGCATTTTTTAGTTCAAACAAAACCTTATCCAGATGAAGCGCTTGAAAGCTATTTACTCAGGCTTGCAAGGGATAACTCATATGATGGTTATAGTGAGCTTGCTGATATTTTATGGCAATGGCTTGCAGAGCAAGAGCATGGGCTTGAAGGTGCGTTGCCGTTAGAGCTGAGTAAAGTTGATGTTTATCATGCTAGGCAAGCGAGCAGCTTTAGAATAAGAGCGCTCAAGTTAGTAGCCCAATTAGCAGATGTAAACGCTGGTGACATTCTTGCACTTGCATGGCGGCGCAGTAATTTTAAATTTGGTAACCTCGCAGCAGTAAGCCGTAGTGAGCTGACAATTCCCCTTGAGCTACTTCGTACAGATAACATACCTATTTGCATTGAATGTTTAGCTGAATCTTCATACATTCCTTTTTATTGGCATTTAAAGCCCTATAAAGCGTGCCATAAACATAAAACACAATTGACTACACATTGTGGTGAATGCCATAACTTAATTGATTACAGAGCTTCTGAGGCGTTTCTAGAATGTAATTGCGGTTGTAAACTAACCAATAGTGAACAGTTAAATGACGCAGACTTTAAAATTGCATTTGCGCTTGCAAGTAGTAACAGCCAAAAAATAGTGGGATTGATATCCTGGTTTGCGAAGGCTAAGCAACTTGATGTAAGCGATGCTGACTTTAATCGAGCTTTTGTTGATTACTTTAGTAATTGGCCTGATGGTCTTACTGCTGAATTAGATTTACTTACAAACAATGCGCGGCTCAAACAACTTAATCCTTTTAATAAAACTAAGTTTAACTCTGTATATGGCGATTTAATCCGTGATGGTGAAATAGCTGCAACAAGTAACCGTAAAAACAAATTACTTGATGAGATTATTAATTACTTTGTTAAATTAGTTGATAGTAACCCTAAAGCTAAACATCCAAATATTGCTGACTTACTGCTTTGCACTTTTGATGCCGCAGTATTGTTAAACACTACCACAGAGCAAGTTTACAGGCTTCATCAAGAAGGCTTTTTAACCTGTGCTTACCCACAAAAAAAGCACGAACAGCTCAGAGCCGATAGTCATGTTTTTTATTTACGCCAAGTAATTGAACTACAGCAAGCATTTGCAGCTGAAAAGCCTCAAACAAAAAAACAATTTATAGCGCCGTGGTAACTTATGAACTTACAAGATGCATTTGCAATTGAATCATTAAAAGAAAAAACCACAACACTTAGAAAGTTGTTTGCGCCATATACATCTCATGTTGCGGTAGATGGCTTTGAAGAACAATCGCTGACTGTGCTCATTAACCTAGTTTATAAGCGAAGTGAGATTGATGATTTAACAAGTGTAAGAACTGCTAAAAGTGTATTACGCGATGAAGTGTTATTGAGTAAGTGCATTAACGAAGTGAAATGGTTTCATACTCATAATTTAAAATACCCCGATATACGAGTAAGCCATCAACGTTTAATTAGTGAAGTTGTAAGTGAAGATATTGCGGGTATTTGTAGCCGGTCATTACCTTTAAGTTTTGGATGGTCGCACAACAGTGCTGAAATTAATCATGCAAAGCTATTTTTAACCTCATTTACTTGGCAAGGCGAAGTGACTTGTTTAGCAAAGTTACTAATAATTGAAGAGCCTGTTTGGATTAATTTAATAAGAGGGTACGGGTTTACTAAAAAGGCGGTTTTAGACATCGCGGGCAAAATAAAACAGCTTTTGTCAGTGGCAGAGCTCCCATTAGAAGTAAGCTCTTTTTCACCACAATTACAAATGCCATTTCAGCAAAGCTATCTTGCGTTTACGCCTGTAGTAAGCCACGTAATGCTAGCTAAAATTCAGCAATTAACAACTGAGCGTAAGTTAAATTTTGGTTTAGTTGAGCACTCAAGACCTGCCAATGTTGGCGATTTAGCAAGCTCAGTAGGCGGTAATATTAGAGTGCTTCGTTACTTTCCTAAAACATATTCTAAGGCTGTTAACCGCTCTAAAGTAGTCAATAATGATATTGAGAAAGCATTTAAAATTCGTGCGCTTTTAAGTAGTCAATTTCAGCATGCGCTTTTGGTGTTGGTAGGCATTAAACAGTTTAATACTTTAAGGCAAAAGCGATTAGCGCGAGTAGCGGCTATAAGGCAAGTACGTGTTAGCTTGCAGTTGTGGCTGGATAACATTCTTGAAGCTAAAAATAACGCTCAAGATCAATCTTACCCTGAGTGGGCAAAGCATTACTTAGATCAGAGTATTACTAACTGTATTAGCCAACTTAGTAACATACTAAATGAAAGCCTTGGTACTTTTAGTAAGCTCAAACGCTTTGCATATCACCCTAATTTAATGGGGCTGTTTAAAATGCAGTTAAACTATGTGGTTACTCACTGTGCAGCTGAAGAGGAAACATTAAATGATGAGCAAATAGTGTATGTACATTGCCAAGATATGCGAGTGTTTGATGCTGAGGCAATGGCTAACCCATATATTCAAGGTATGCCGTCACTTACAGCTTTAAATGGGCTTGCTCATAACTTTGAGCGTAAACTAAAAAACTTTATAGACCCTTCAATTAAGTGTATTGGCAGTGCTATTTACATTGAAAACTATCAATTACATAAAGGTAAACCATTACCTGAGCCAAGTAAGTTAAAACAAGTTGCTGGCCGTAGTCATGTAATAAGTTCAGGTATTATCGATAAACCTAAATGCGATATAACACTCGATTTAATATTTAGGCTTTTTGTACCAAATAAAGAGGTGCTTAATAAGTTAAATAGTCAGCTTATAAAGCCCGCATTACCATCTATGTTTGCGGGCGGGACTATGCATCCACCTTCGTTATATCAAAATATTGACTGGTGCAATTTACATACTAAACCAAGTGAGCTGTTTAAAAATATAAAGGTAAAATCGTCAAATGGCAGTTGGTTATACCCTTCAAAAAAAGTAGTTAAAAGTTTTGAACAATTGATAGATGCGCTTAACGGTAACTTTAATTTAAGACCCGCTGCAATTGGCTCTGCTGCGCTCGAAGAGCCTGTAAAGCGAGATGCAGCCTTACATGAATACCATTGTTATGCTGAGCCCGTAATCGGGTTGTTAGAGTGTGTTAACAATACATCAGTAAAGTACGCAGGCGCTAAGCAGTTTTTTCATAATGCATTTTGGGTTATGGATGTTCAAAAAGAGTCTATGCTTATGAAAAAGTCTAAGTTTGAGTATGAATAATGCAATTACCTCGGCACTTAAGTTACACGCGCTCACTCTCACCCAGTAAAGCAGTGTTTTTTTATAAAACACCGGAATCAGATTTTGAACCGCTACAAATAGAGCAAAATAAATTAGTTGGGCAAAAGTCAGGGTTTGGCGATGCGTATCAAAAGCAAAATGTGGCTAAAAATTTAGCGCCACAAGATCTTGCTTTTGGAAACCCTCAAACAATTGATGTGTGCTACGTGCCTCCAACAGTAAATGAGCTATTTTGCCGTTTTTCACTCAGGGTTGAGGCCAATAGCAATGAGCCACATGTTTGTGATGACCCTAAAGTTATTTATTGGTTAAAACGGTTTTTTGAAACCTACAAAAAACACAATGGTCTTAATGAAGTTGCAACTCGCTATGCTAAAAATATACTGATGGGGAACTGGCTTTGGCGTAACCGCCAATCACCAAATGTTGATATTGAAATCCTTACTGAACATGCAGCCCCGATCATTGTTGAAGGTGCACAAAAACTAAAATGGCAAGGCAATTGGCAAAATAATCAAACAGCATTAATAACATTGTCAGAATCTATTCAAGAAGGGCTCAGTAACCCTCAAAGCTATTGTTATTTAGATATAACAGCCAAAATTAAAAATGCATTTAGCCAAGAGCTCCACCCTAGTCAAAAGTTTGTAGATACTGTTGAACAAGGCATGTCATCTAAACAGCTTGCATACACTCAAGTGGGCGATAAAAAAGCAGCAAGTTTAAACTCACAAAAAGTAGGGGCTGCTATCCAAACTATCGATGATTGGTATGAGGGAGGCTACAAACCTTTGCGCACTCATGAGTATGGTGCAGATAAGCAAATATTAGTTGCACACAGAACACCTAAGACTCATTCAGACTTTTATTCATTACTCCCACGTATTGCTTTGCATATTAAGTACATGGAAAAGCATGGTTTAGAGCAAAGTGAAGAATCAAACGCAGTTCACTTTATTGCGGCAGTGTTGATCAAAGGTGGCTTGTTCCAAAGGAGTAAAGCTTGAAGCGCTATTATTTTACTATTACTTATTTACCTAAAAATTGTGATGTAAGCCTCCTTGCAGGGCGTTGTATCGGCATATTACATGGATTTATGAGTTCGCGTGAAATTAGTAATATAGGTGTGTGTTTTCCTAAATGGAATGAGCAAACGATAGGTAATCAAATAGCGTTTGTATCGACAGATAAAAAGCAATTAACTAATTTATCTCAGCAAAGCTATTTTGAGATGATGGCTCATGACAAGTTATTTGGCTTATCAAAAATACTCGAAGTACCAGTAAATCAAAGCGAAGTCATGTTTGTTCGCAACCAATCAGTAGCCAAAGCATTTGTTGGTGAAAAGCAAAGACGATTGAAACGCGCTAAAAAGCGAGCTGAAGCTAGAGGCGAGGTTTACAACCCTGAATATAAATTTGAGGAAAAAGCCATAGGCCACTTTCATTCAATACCCGTATCAAGCAAAGGCAATAGTCAAAGTTATGTTTTGCATGTACAAAAAGTCGAAAAACCTGAACCCATAAATAATCACTTTAACAATTATGGCTTTGCTACAAATCAAACATTTCTAGGTACGGTTCCTTCTTTGAATCCCATTTTTCAGTAGTCATAAAATACTCTTCTTATTTTCAATGGGTTATCAGGTTAATTAAAAATAAGGGTAAATAATTTAAATTCGTTTAACAGTTTGGTATTTATAGAAATTTAAACTATTTTTAATAGTGAACTGCCGAGTAGGCAGCTGGAAATCTATTACTGAAATCATACACAGTGCAGACAGCGTGAACTGCCGAGTAGGCAGCTGGAAATTCAAGCGCATTGGCAAGAGTTGTTATGTGGATGTGAACTGCCGAGTAGGCAGCTGAAATTAGGCCAGGAATTGAACAACCACAAATTGTGACTTTTAACTGCCGAAAAGGCAGAGGCTAAATAAAAAGAGCCCAGCAAACGCTGAGCTCTTTTTATTTGAATTCGATTAAGGTATGAGCTATTTGTGTTTATTCAGGCTTGAGCTATTTTTTGTTAGCACAGATAATTTTATCCTTATCATCTAAGCCATAAAGTTTTTCGTTACTGCTCAGTTTTTCAAAATGCTTAGAAAAATCCTGTTCTAAATTAGAGTTTATAGATTCATCGAAATTATCCATAAATACAGCTTGTTCAGCGGCGCTAAGGTCATCTACGGACAGCCGACCATCTAATGCAGCTTTTACATTGTCGTAATCGAAACTCGCCGATTTATCATTGGTGCTGCTAGTTTTTATTGTTTTAGCCATATTAAACTCCCAAAAAAAAAAGCTGATGCTATTTAACCATAACTTAATTTTAAAAATTTGCTAAGTCCAGCTATGGCCTGTGAGTTCAACCACTCGATGCAACACACAGATAACCAGTCAGTCAAAAATTGTGTTGTATGAAGAGGAAATTTGAACGCTATGTAATTCATTGTAAGCAATAAAGTGATCGCAGTTATTAGGTGTGTAACGTTTATAATTGCACCTCAATAGTCTATTTGCTATTTTACGCGCTAATAAAAGGAAATTTTAAGGATTTAAGGATGATTCAACTACAGCGCTACCCAATGCCAGATCGACCAAGTAACCCCAGCCCTTTAGAAATGGCTATTTATAATTATGAATTACTAGCCAAAAAACACTACGACGATAAGCGCCGTAAATCTGCTGCATCTAAGGAAAAGCTACAAAGAGATTACGACCACTTACAAAAAGAACGCAAGCGTTTAGAGCACTTGCTTATCGCGCAGCAAAGCTTAGAGTCTTACCGCGCAGAAAGTGAAGGTAGTTCTGTTAAGGAGCTAGCAGAAGAAGAACATCATCCTACGGAAAAACTTGCTAAGTTTTTACGAGCGGCAGGCGAGCCAAAACCGACTTCATATCATGAAGCACATCATATTGTTTGTGGTAAGGGACGTTATAGACAACGCCTTACATATGCTGCGCGTTTAAGAATGCATTCGTTTGGTATTGGTATTAATGACCCAACGAATGGGGTATGGCTAAGAAACTTTGAAAAAAATAAGTCAGATGATTGGGCTACGCCTGACACTGTTTCTCACAGAAGGCTGCATCGCCATAATTATGAAGTTTGGGTGTCTACTAGTTTAAGAACCAAAGTAAATAAGCTCGATTTCATAAATACAATACGTGGCGTGAAAATAAAAATAAAAAATCATAAGATGCCAGCCAGTGTTATGCTTCTAGAAAATGCTAATTAGGATGGTAAATCATGAAGTTGTTTTCGTTAAAGCCCGTTACTAATTCTTACGACATGGTTGAGTGGGACATGCTTTCATTCGCGGAAAAAATACAACCAATGTTGCCATCTAATCAAGATGCTTGCATGTTTCTACTTGATATCCATATGAATACCGACTCTTTATTAGCGTATTGACCTGAAGGTTATATGTTGCCTTTTTTACCTGGTTATCTAAAAGATAACTACGATATAAGTATCATGGATGGGTTTATCGCTCTTCGGATGAATGCTTATGAAGCTTTAAAAGATTTATTAGTGCCTTTAGGTGAGTTTATTGAAACAAAAGCTGATGGTGAACCTATTGTAATCTTTAACTTGCGTACATTTGGACTAG
>NZ_JASDDF010000059.1:0-11315 GCF_030407535.1 Pseudoalteromonas sp. APC 3224
GTTTTTAATAGTAAAAAAACATTTAAAAACAATAACTTTAAAACTATATAAGTCTTTAAAGTATCTTTTAATGTTACTTATACAAAAATTAAAATACTATGTCTGCACAGGCATTTTAAATAGTCCGATTGGGCCATAAGAATTATGAAAAATATAGCAATTATTGCCTATGAGGGCTGCTGGGCTGTTAGCGTATTTTTAGCTAAAGATTTTTTTACCATTGTTTCTTTACTCGACACACATTACTCATTACCTCAAAGTTATAACGTAGAAATAATAACGACCGACGGTGCACCTATAACAAGCTCGAGTAATTCACTGGTTATTGCCGATAAGTCACTTACTGATAAGCAGTATGACTTAGTTATTATACCGCCGATAGAAGGTTCTAAATTAAAAAATATGCCACGGGGCACTGAGTTAATTATTGAATGGTTAAAACCTAAAATAAGTAGTAATACGTCTATTCTTTGTTTAAGTAATGGCTCTTATTTTTTAGCGGCAACAGGTAAATTAAATAAAACGGTGATTGCTACACATTGGAGCTTAGTCAAGCCGCTAAGTGGATTATTTCCTGATTGCCAATTTATTAGTCATAAATCGTATTTAAGAAAGGGAAATATATATACAACGGGCTCTTTTGAAGCGGGTATTAGCGTACTTTTAAGCCTTGTTGCTCGAGACAAAGGCGATCGTTTTTCTCAGCAGTGCGCTACTCATTTACTTATTTCTGACTCTGGTAAGTTAAACCTTATTTTGCCTCAATTTAATAATCACAGAGACGAAAAAATTAACGAAGTACAAGATTGGATTCATAATTACTCAAGCGGTGTAGTCACTATCAATAAATTAGCAAAACAATTTAACTTTAGTGAGCGCAATTTAAAAAGGCGATTCTCACAAGCAACAGGTATATCAATCAACAAGTATGTACAAGAAGTGCGCATAGATAGAGCCAAAAAACAGTTATTAGCAACAGATAAAACCGTGAACGAAATATCAGTCGATGTAGGATATGAAAACAGTAGCTTTTTTTCTCGCTTATTTAAAAAAAGCACAGGGTTAACACCTGCAAAGTGGCGTAAAAATGATTAATCAACTTTGTTTAAATAATGATTTAAGCCCAAGAGTTCAATTCCATCATCATTTTAATTACCGTTTTTTTGTGATTTAGTTTGCTCTTTATAAAGCACTTCGTTTTTTCTTTTTTGTAATTCAAGTTGTAATTTTTGGTAGCTGCACCGTTTTACACATCTGCGATATAAGACATACCTTTAGACTCATACTACAAACCGATTACTTTATCCAAATAAGTGGGCATCATAGCTATGCGTACCCCCTTCAAAAATTCAGTCTATTGATGAATGAAAATCAAACAATTCATGTAACACTAATTTAAATGGGTTATATTCTTAGTACCGGCAGTTATAAGATATTCTTTAATTAAAGAAAATTTTCCTTGCCATGATGTTAGTGAATATGTTTTTATAAATGCGAAATTTATTAAACAAACAGCAGCTAAGCGTTAACATAGTAACGAATAGCTAAACAGGATATAAAAATGCTTAATTCACTGACAGTTGTACATCACCACCATCATTCATCGGAATAACCTGTCAGGTCTTTCGCTGAGAGGTTGTTCCTAAAAGGAAACCTCTGGCGAATCAACATACCAAGATTCATTTTCGCCCTGAGGTTTCCCCTCGGGGTTTTTAGTTTTTAAATTAAAGGAAAATGAGTAATGAATAATAGTAATCGTCTTCGTATCGCCATCCAAAAAGGTGGCCGCCTATCTAAAGATTGTCAAGATCTACTTAAACAACTGGGTGTAAAACTCAATCTTCGTGAGCAGCGTCTAATAGCACACTCAACCAACATGCCTATCGACGTTTTGCGTGTGCGCGATGACGATATTCCAGGCTTAGTTATGGATGGTGTATGTGATTTAGGTATTGTTGGCGAAAACGTATTAGTTGAAGTGCAAGCAGAAAGAGAACGCCAAGGTGTACCGAGTGAAGTAACAAAGCTTGCTAAACTTGACTTTGGTTACTGTCGTTTAGCACTTGCATGGCCACAAGAACTTGGTAAACAAGACAAGAGCTGGTTTGAAGGCAAACGCATAGCAACCACTTACCCAGAAATTTTAAGCCAATACCTAAAACGCGAAGGCATAAACGCCAGTACAGTAATGTTAACAGGTTCAGTGGAAGTAGCACCACGAGCAGGACTTGCCGATGCGATTTGTGATTTAGTTTCTACAGGCGCAACGCTTGAAGCAAATGGCTTAATGCAGGGTGATACAATTTTAGAGTCAAATGCTTGTTTAATCCAAAACACTCAACTACAAGATCCTGAAAAATTAGCGCTCATTAATAAACTAATGCCTCGTTTACGTGGTGTAAAGCAAGCTAAAGAAAGCAAGTACATTATGTTACACGCACCAAAAGACAAGCTTGATGAGATTTGTGAAATTTTACCTGGCGCTGGCCAACCTACATTACTGGCTCTTGCGGGGAATGATGAATATGTTGCTCTACACATGGTGAGCAGTGAAACCCTATTTTGGGAAACCATGGAACAACTCAAGGCCCTTGGTGCCAATTCTATTTTAGTTATGCCAATTGAAAAAATGATGGAGTAACAACAATGCTTCGTTGGAATGAGGAATCATCACAAGTTCAGGCAGCGGCGCTTATGCGCCCTGCTGTATCAGCAAGTGAAAAAGTAGAAAGCATTTGCCAGACTATTTTGGCAAAAGTTAATGCGCAAGGCGATGCCGCTCTACTTGCATTAGCAAAAGAGTTTGATAACCGAGCCAAGCCGCGTTTACGTGTTCCACTTGATGAAATTAATGCCGCTGAGAAAATGCTAAGCCCAGAGCTTAAATATGCAATTGATACCGCTTATGCCAATGTGAAATGTTTTCACCAAGCGCAACTACCAAAAGATATTAAGTTATCGACTCAACCCGGCGTTGACTGTGAACTGAAATATCAAGCCATCGAAGCAGTCGGTATTTATGTACCTGGCGGAAGTGCCCCTCTTCCGTCATCGGTTATTATGCAAGGTGTATTGGCGCAGTTAAGCGGTGCAAAAACCGTGGTATTAACCACCCCAGTACAAGGTGATAAAGCAATTAACCCGGCTATCTTATATGCAGCTAAATTATGTGGTATCACTACAATTATTGAAAGCGGCGGTGCAGGCGCGATTGCTGCAATGGCCTATGGCACGGAGTCTGTTCCTAAAGTGAATAAGATTTTTGGCCCAGGTAACAGCTTTGTCACTATGGCAAAACAGTTAGTCGCACAAACGATTCCAGGTATGGCGATTGATATGCCAGCAGGGCCATCAGAAGTGTTAGTGATTGCAGATGAACGTGCAAACCCAGAGTTTATTGCTGCAGACTTACTCTCTCAAGCAGAACACGGGGCTGACTCACAAGTTATTTTATTATGTAACAGTGAAACCATTATTGAACAAACGCAAGATGCACTCACACGTCAACTTGCCAACTTAAGCCGAAAAAACACTGCCGAACAGGCATTGGCTAATTCGTCACTTATTCTAGTTGATTCAGTAGCTCAAGCGTTTGACGTATCAGCGCAATATGGACCAGAGCACTTAATATTACAACTTGCAGATGCCACTCCTTATTTAGATAAAGTAAAGAATGCAGGCTCTGTATTTGTTGGCGATTACACCCCTGAGTCAGCGGGCGATTATGCCTCAGGCACTAATCACGTGTTACCCACTTATGGTTACAGTGCAACTTATTCTAGCTTGAATTTACTTGATTTTTTCCGTACTTACACAGTACAGACCATCAGTAAACGTGGCTTAACTGAGCTTTCAAAAGCTATTTTACCCTTAGCAGATGCAGAAGGCCTAGATGCCCACGCTAATGCGGTTTCAATTCGTTTAGAGGCAATAAAAAATGAGCAATGATAGCGGCTTATTACCTGATAATATTGCAGCGCTTGCTGCGTATAGCTCAGCTAAAAGTGAAAAACTAACCGGCACAACCTGGCTTAATGCGAACGAAAGCCCGTATGCTAAAAACCTTGAAATAACAATTGAAGACTTGAATCGCTATCCAGATCCTCAGCCTCAATTAGTTATTGACCGCTACGCTGCCTATGCTGAGCTTGAAAACGAAAATGTATTAATGACTCGCGGCGCAGATGAAGGCATTGAATTATTAGTACGTGCCTACTGTGAACCGTCAAAAGACAGTATTGCACTATTTTTACCAACATATGGTATGTACAAAGTAACGGCCGATACACACAACGTCGCAATCAATGGCCTAACACAAGCGCTTTTATTAAATGGCAGCGTGGATGAAATAGTTGCCGCTGTGGGTAGCTCAAAACTAGTGTTTATTTGTAATCCAAATAATCCAACTGGAAGCTTAACGCCGCTAGATAAAGTAAAAGCCATTGCCACTGCGGTTGCAGGTAAAGCATTAGTGATTGTTGATGAAGCCTACATAGAGTTTTGTCCAGAGCAAAGTGCAACACAACTTATAAACGAGTTTAGTAACATTGTTGTGCTTCGTACACTCTCAAAAGCATTCGCACTCGCGGGTTTGAGAACAGGGTTTACTCTCGCTCAGGCCAGTGTATTAGCGCCTATTCGTAAAGTCATTGCACCGTATCCGGTATCGGGTGTGGTGGCCAGCATTGCAGCACAAGCCATTGCCCCTGATGCCATTACCTCAATGCGTCGCCAAGTAACGATTTTAAATAGCTTAAAGTTAAAGCTTATTGACTGGTTAAACGCCTCCCCTGCAGTATTAAAAATACTTACTGGTGAAGGCAACTTCGTTACTTTAAAGTTAGCTAACAAGGATTACTTTAAACAAGCGCTTAAACAAGGCTTAGTAATGCGCGCCTTCACCTTATTTAATGAAGATGATTGGCTACGTATTTCAATTGGTAATGAACAAGAATTAGAACAAGTAAAAATTTGGTTAGATGGCCTGCAATTGCCACAAACCGCAGCACAACAGGAAGTATCATGAGTAACCCCTATTTATTTATAGACCGCGATGGCACTATTATTGAAGAGCCAATCACCGATAAACAAGTCGACAGCCTTGAAAAACTAGCTTTTTTACCAGGTGTCATTCCTGCTTTATTGCAACTGCAAGCAGCAGGCTATCGCTTAGTGATGGTATCGAATCAAGATGGCTTGGGCACAGACAGCTTTCCAACTGCCGATTTCGATATTGCTCAAGACAAAATGATGGACATACTGCATAGCCAAGGCATTAGCTTTGAGTCAGTATTAATTTGCCCACATTTTGATGAACAAAACTGTGATTGCCGTAAACCAAAAACAGGCTTACTAACCGAACTGATGCGCTCAGGCAAGGTTGATTTAGCACGTTCATATGTAATTGGCGATCGCCAAACCGATATTGGTCTTGCGCAAAACTTATGTTGTGAAGGCATTTTGTACGATGGCAGCTGGCCTGCCATTGTTACCAAGCTAACCACAGCCAACCGCGAAGGCCGTGTTACGCGTAACACCAAAGAAACCCAAATTGATGTAGCCATAAACCTAGATCAAACTAAAAATGGCAGCATTGAAACTGGCCTTGGCTTTTTTGATCATATGCTTGATCAAATTCGTACGCACGCCAACATTGGTTTAAACATTAAAGCCAAAGGCGATTTACACATAGACGAGCACCACCTTGTTGAAGACATTGGTATTGCACTAGGTGTTGCCCTTAAACAAGCGCTTGGCACTAAATCGCAAATAGCGCGCTATGGTTTTGCACTGCCAATGGATGAATGTAAAGCAGAGGCACAAATTGATTTATCAGGTCGCGCTTCATTTGTATTAAACGCTAACTTTAGCCGTGAAAAAGCCGGTGATTTAGACGTACAAATGGTTGAGCACTTTTTTAAAAGCTTAAGCGATAATGCCGCTATTAGCCTTATTCTATCGGTGAGTGACGGTAACTGTCATCACCAAGTAGAAGGCTTATTTAAAGCGTTTTCACGTGCTCTTCGTATGGCAGTAGCACAAGACACCAGCCAACAAACAGCCAGCTCTAAGGGATGTTTATGATTGCCATAATTAATACCGGGTGTGCCAATATTAACTCAGTGCGGTTTGCATTTGAGCGTTTAGGGAAAACCCCTACGGTGATTACTTCGCCAGAACAATTAGCAGGCTATGAACGTGCTATTTTACCCGGTGTTGGTCATGCATCTGTTGCTATGAAGCGTTTGGTTGATAATGGTTGGCAGCAAGCAATTAACGAATATCAGCGCCCGCTAATGGGAATTTGCTTGGGGATGCAGTTACTGTGCGAAAGCACTGAAGAAGGTAACGTGCAATGCTTAGGTAAAATACCAGGGCAAGTAAAAGCCCTTGATGTAGGGAGTTTAACGTCACCGCATATGGGCTGGAATAACTTAAGCATTAATAAAGAGCATGCACTTACTAAAGGGTTAACACAAGACGAGCAAGTGTACTTTGTTCATAGCTTTGCGCACACCGTAAACGACGCAACACTTGTAAGCGGCGAATACGGCCAAACCTTTTCAGCCATAGTTGCTAAAGACAATTATGCAGGCATGCAATTTCACCCTGAACGCAGCGCTAAAGTGGGCACGCGTTTATTACAAAATTTTATTGATTGGCAACTTTAGGTTGCTCTTCATGCTTTTAAAAGAGAAATACAGTGATTATTCCAGCATTAGACGTATTACAAAATCAAATTGTTCGTTTATACCAAGGTAAATACGACACCGCCCAGTTTTATCCTTTTGAGCTTGGCGCACGGTTAAAAGAATACGCCGACAGCGGCGCAGGTAAATTGCACCTTGTAGATTTAGAGGGCGCACGGGATCCAAGTAAAAAACAGTGGCAACATATTCAAGCAGCAACAAAATCGCTTAACGTACCTTACCAAGTAGGTGGCGGTATTCGTTCAGAGCAAGACGTGAGCGATTGGCTAAAAGCAGGTGCAAACCAAGTGGTTATTGGCTCAATGGCAGTTGAAAAGCGTGAGCAAGTAAAAGCCTGGATTGAACAATTTGGTGCTGAGCACTTTGTAATTGCCCTTGATGTTAATAAAGCTGCAAACGGATGGGCACCAGCAACTCACGGTTGGCTAAACGAATCTGAGTTTGGACTATTTGAACTGATTGATTTTTACGTTGCTCTGGGTGTTATTGACTTTTTATGCACGGACATCAGCAAAGATGGCACCATGTCAGGCCCTTCTTTTGCGCTTTATGAAGATTTAATTAATCATAATGCAAATATTAAAGTGCAAGCCTCAGGTGGGGTAAGCTCGTTAGATGATATTAAAAAGCTCAATGAACTTGGTGTGGGTGGCGTAATTTTAGGTAAGTCACTACTTGATGGCGCATTTAGTGTTGAGGAGGCGTTAGCATGTTATCAAAACGCATAATCCCCTGTTTAGATGTAAAAGATGGCCAAGTAGTAAAAGGCGTTAAATTTAAAAGCCATGAAATAGTGGGCGATATTTTAACAATGGCAAAAGCATACAGCGATGCTGGTGCCGATGAACTGGTTTTTTACGAAATCAGCGCAAGTGTTGAAAAACGCCTACTTGATGTTAACTGGGTTGAAAACATTGCCCGCCACATTGATATTCCATTTTGTGTGGCTGGCGGTATTAAATCGGTAGCCGATGCAGCACGGGTTTTAGAGCGTGGTGCCGATAAAATAAGTATCAACAGCCCTGCTATTGCACGCCCTGAACTCATAAAAGAGCTACACGATGAATTTGGTAAGCAATGTGTTGTTGTAGGTATTGACAGTTTTTACGATGAAGTAACCGGCGAATACTTAGTGTATCAATTAACCGGCGATCCTAATGCGTCAAGCCGCACCCGTTACAAAACCGAGGAATGGGTTAAACGCGTACAAGACTTAGGTGCAGGCGAAATCGTTTTAAATTGTATGAACCAAGATGGTGTTCGCAACGGTTACGACAACGAGCAACTCAGCAAAATACGCCAGCTGTGTGATATTCCTTTAATCGCCTCAGGCGGTGCAGGCAGTATGCAAGATTTTGTTGATGTATTTCAACAAAGCGAAGTCGATGGCGCATTGGCAGCAAGCGTTTTTCACAAAAATGTGATTAACATTGGCGAATTAAAACAATATTTAACCGATAACCAAGTGGCAGCAAGATTATGCAATTAACACAAAAAAACCAAACCCAAGTTGATTTTGCTAAAAGCGAAATGATCCCTGCTATTGTTCAAGATGCCCGCTCTGGCGTTATTTTAATGCAAGGCTTTATGAACAGCGAAGCGTTAAAAGTTACGCTTGAGAGCAATAAAGTGACTTTTTATTCGCGTTCTAAATCGCGTTTATGGACTAAAGGCGAATCATCAGAAAACTACTTAAATGTGGTATCGGTTCATACCGATTGTGACTACGACTCAATTTTAGTAATGGCTAACCCAGAGGGCCCAACGTGCCACTTAGGCACACAAAGCTGCTTTGGCGATGATGCTAAACCAAGCTTAAGCTTTTTAGCACAATTAGAAGATGTCATTGTTGAGCGTAAAAATGATGACCCATCAAAAAGCTACACTGCGTCACTGTTTGCAGAAGACTTAAGCCGTAGCTGTCAAAAAGTAGGTGAAGAAGGTGTAGAAGTGGCACTTGCAGCAATGAAACATGACAACAATGAACTTACCAACGAATCGGCCGATTTGTTGTATCACCTCGTTGTACTACTACAACGCCAAGGGTTAGAACTCACTGATGTAGTTGCTTGCCTACAAGGTCGTCATAAGTAAATACAACGATTACTGTGTGCGCCATTATGTGGCGCACATCGTTATAAAAAGCCATAATTTTTTTAATTCAGCCTCTCAATAGCATTTATTCTCTCCCTTAGGTATCCTTTAACTAGGGTCTGCTGACCTTTGCGGATTAATATTTGTTCAAACTAGGGGCGGTTTAATCGCGGCGCGAGGTTTGCAACCTAGTGGGCTCGATAACTGCTCCTGCGTTATTCTACTGGCTTACATCCATGTAAGAATAAGTAAAAACCGAGCAAAGCTTCCGCGTCCTGCTCACGCCCCTTACCTACATCCATGTAGGCAACAAAGAGTAAATCGCCTCTAGGCAGAACCCTTCGGGCAGCGCCTGTTTGGCATTGATGCTGCGTTATCGCCTATTTATGTGGAATATTCACACTACTTAGGCTCTTCCTTGCCTAAATACCAAACAGACTGCTGCAAATTTAATCTCAAAAGGTCAACAGCCCCTAATTAACTTTGACTAAATTATTTATGCTTACCCGGTAACATAGAACCCAATACGCCATCTTGCTTTATTAAACCATGATAAAGTGCAGCGCTTACATGCATAAAAATAAACAGTAAAAATGCATAAGCAATTAAGCCATGTGCTTCACGAAAAAATGCATAGGTCTCAATATTTTTACTAACTAAATTAGGCAAAGTAAATATACCAAAAAAGCTCACAGAACGTTCGTCAGCACTTTGCATTAACCAGCCTGAAATTGGCATTAAAATCATAGACGCATATAAGCCCACTTGGGTTAAATGTGCCGCTAAAGCTTGTGCTTTAGGCACACTTTGGGGTAATGCAGGGCTTTTATGCAGTACTTTATTAATTAATCTTATCGCCACTAATATCAGTGTTAACACGCCAAACGATTTATGTAGTTGTATAGCTTCTACTTGCCATACGGCTAAACTTTGTACCATCGATAAACCAAGAAATAACATAGAAAGTATAATTAATGCCATTGCCCAGTGAATAAGCATACTCGACGCTGAGTATTTAGTAATTGTGTTCATTGACTCATTCCTGTGATTAATTATTTAAAAGTACTTCTTTAGCACGACGACGAAATGACTCTGCATACGCAGCGCCACGGGCACGTAAAATAGGATCGGCACTTGGCTCAATACCTGTTGGTAATACCAGCGGATCAAAGTTCATGTTTTCACATACCCCACCCTGTTGTGCTTGCAAGCGTGATATTACTAACGTACCAGCGTTAATGGTTTTGCGCGATTGTGGCCATAAAACAGTTGGGTTGTTTTCATCATCTTCTTCGGTTGCAAAGCTAAACAGCATATCGAACTTAACCGGAGACTGAGCTACTTGGTCTTTAAGTTGTAGTTGCAACGCATCTGGTGAATTATTATTAAGTGGTTGGATATTTTCATCACTTAATAGTGGTTTAGCAATCCAGCGTACGGCATGCTTTTCATCATTCTCATCCACCAAATAAAACGCATTGATACTGTGGTATTGCTCAGTGGCAAAGCTACTGGTTGGCGTGTAGCTTGCTTTCCAGTTATTAAAAGCAGCACTTTCAGGGTGCGCTGCAAAAAACGCTTTAATTTTTTCTGGGCTGCGCTTTTTAGTCACCGGATCGGGTGAAAGTGCTTGTAGTTGTTTAAAAAACGCTTCTGGCGTAGCTACGGCCATAACTGGAGGCGTATTCATTGCCACCCGCCATTCTTGGTTATCATCAGTAGTTATAGAAAACGCTAAACTACGCACAGGTGCTTTTAAATCAGGTGCAGTTGGATTATTACCCGCAATAGAAAAGCGACCTACAAAAGGACTTGCCCCTAAATCAAATACCTTCGCTTGCGAATACTTAGCAAGCTCACCCGTTGACTCAAAAGAGCCTGCTAAACAAATACCTTTTGCGTGTGCTCGGCGAAATCCCTTATGGGTTTTATCACCTTGCTGTAAATTAACAAAACGCTGTGCAGTCACTGCGTCACGATTAAATGCGCCAGTAAAATACAAAATAGTCAGGGCAAATAAGCTAATAATTGCTATTAAGATGATTTTTTTACTCATGGTAGGATTTGACCTCGTATGATTATTTTTTGATGACTATGTTGGAATTTTTCACAGTTAAAATTACCCGCGAAAATAATGGCTAACCATTGCTGAGTGATGCTTTGAGTTGAAGTGTTTTTATCAAGCAATACCTACATCACTCTTACAAGACCGCTCCTAAGCAATTAATATTTCAATTTAATTTGTAAAAAGTACAGTTTGTAGCTTTAATACTATATAGCTAATATTTTAGGCGTCTGCTTTTAAAATGCTGATTGTTAATTATACTTAGCCCAAAATAAAGCAAGTATTAAGTTGCACTTTTGGTGCTTTCTACAAAATCATACAAATTAAAACAAAACCGTACAGCAATAATAAATTATTGAAATTAGAATGTTATTTATTACCTACTACCTTACTGCTTCTTTTAAAGTAGTTATAGATTAATAACTTACATTTCAGGTAAATTCGAA
>NZ_JASDDF010000060.1:0-9354 GCF_030407535.1 Pseudoalteromonas sp. APC 3224
AGCCCACTAGGTTACAAACCTCGCGCCGCGATTAAACCGCTCCTAGTTTGAACAAATTGTAATCCGCAAAGGTCAACAGACCCTAAGTTTGAGCAATAAATTTATTTTTTAATTAATTTATCATTGCATCAGCAGCTTAGTTAAAGTCAAACAAATTAATTGTATTTTGTGTTTGAATTAAACATTTTTGTTGGCTATTTATTAAATGTAGATGAACTTTATGCTACAAAAATATAAATATAAAGGTGAGGATTTTACCGATGAAGAGACAGAAAAGAGATCGTTTAGAAAGAGCTCATTCTCAAGGTTTTAAAGCAGGTTTAGCTGGTCGCTCAAAAGAGCACTGCCCTTATCAACAAGTTGATCCTAAGTCTGAGTGGCTTGGTGGTTGGCGCGAGGCAATAGAAAATCGCAATATGTATAAAACATAAACTCATAACGAATTAAAGCAAAAAGGCCTCCAAATGGAGGCCTTTTTGTTGCGTGTTTTAAACTTAAAACGCGCTGGTATCTTGGAACAAGCCTACCTTTAAATCTTTTGCTTCGTAGATCACGCGGCCATCTACTTCTACGGTTCCATCAGCCATACCCATAAACAATTTACGCTTAATAACGCGTTTCATGTCTAGACGGTAGGTTACTTTTTTAGCTGTTGGCAATATTTGACCGGTAAATTTAACTTCACCTACACCGAGTGCACGACCAAGACCTGGACCACCAGACCAACCTAAGAAAAAGCCCACAAGTTGCCACATAGCATCTAAGCCTAAACAACCAGGCATTACTGGGTCGCCTTTAAAATGACAGTCAAAAAACCAAAGGCTAGGGTCGATATCTAGCTCTGCAACTATTTGACCTTTACCATGTTCACCACCGTCATCGGTAATTGAAATGATACGATCCATCATTAACATGTTGTCACTTGGCAAACGACAATTTCCTTCACCAAACATTTCACCTTGACCACAAAGGATCAAATCTTCTTTTGTATAGCTATTTTTAGGTTCCATAACACTTTATCTTTGCTTAGAAATTGCCCCGTACTTTAGCGTACACTTGTACGCTAAACAACTCGGAGCAGTTAAAAAATGGTTTAATTATAAGCAATCAGTAAATGCAACTGATTTTAGTATGATTAAACCGCGCAATTACTAACAGAAATCATTATAATTGGGGCTGACTTTTAATCAGTTTAAAGGAAATTTATGACCCTTTTTGTTAACTCACTCACTGTGATTGATTTTTCTTACTTATGCAATAAACGCGGTGCAGTTGGCGAAAGTTGGATTGTTGATTTGACTTTACATGGCAAACTAAACGAAGAGTCTATGGTTTTAGACTTTGGCTTAGTTAAAAAGCAAATTAAAGGCATTATTGATGAGTGTATAGATCACCGTTTAGCTGTCCCTAACAACATAAACGGCAGCATCAACGAGTTTGCTGATCACAAAACATTAGATTGTACATTTGCTGATAACAAGCACCTTGCAATGAGTGCACCTCATCAAGCATATTGCTTAATAGATACTGATGAAATTAACGTTGAATCAGTAACAGAGTACTTAGTTGCCACAATACTGCCACAGCTTCCTGATAATATTGAAAAGATTGAGTTGGTGTTAAAGCCTGAGCACAATCAGAGCTTTTATTACCACTATAGCCATGGCCTTAAAAAGCATGATGGTAATTGCCAGCGTATTATTCATGGTCATCGCTCACAAATTGGTATAAGCCTTGGCGGTATTTCTATGCCTCGTTTGCAAAAACAGTGGGCTGATAAATGGCGTGATATTTACTTAGCAACTAGTGAAGATCAAATAAACGCCTCTGAATTAAAACATATCTCAGCTAAAAGTGATGATGTTTGTTTTGCGTATACTGCGGCGCAAGGTTACTTTGAAATGGCTATTACTGAATCACGTTGCGACATTTTACCAATTGATACCACGGTAGAATGTATTGCTGACTACATTGCCAGCCAAGTGAAATTAGAGCACCCAGAAAAAGACGTTAAAATTACCGCCTATGAAGGTGTTGGAAAGGGGTCGATTAGTTATGCTTAAATCCTTATTAGTTTCGGCGTTAATTGTATCAACTAGCTTTAGTGCTATAGCGCTTGAGCTAAAAGGGCATTTAACTCAAGGCGGCCTAGTAACAGGGCAATTAGATAACGCTAAGTCGGTAAGCCTCAATGGTAAGTCGTTAAAACTTGCTGATAATGGGTTATTTGTATTTGGTTTTGGCCGTGATGCAAAACCTGTACATACATTAAGCTGGGTAGATAAAACTGGTAAAGGCCACAGCCAAGATTTAGTTATTACTCTTCGCGATTACGATATAGATAAAATTACCGGTGTTGCTAAAAAATATGTATCGCCGCCAAAAGCAGTAAGTGAACGTATAAGCCGAGAAGCGATCGCAGTAAGAAAAGCACGGGCTGTTAACTCTGATTTAGAATACTTTTTACAGCCAGTACTTAGGCCTGCAAAAGGGCGCATTTCAGGTGTTTATGGTAGCCAACGTTACTTTAATGGCGAACCTCGCAGGCCACACTTTGGTTTAGATATAGCAAACAAAACAGGTTCACCTGTGTATGCACCGATCAGCGGAACCGTGGTGTTTGCTGAACCAGATTTATATTACTCTGGTGGTACTTTGATTTTAGATCATGGGCATGGGGTTACTTCTACTTATATTCATTTAAGTAAGCTTGATGTAAAAGTAGGGCAGAAGATTGAACAAGGTACAAAGGTAGCTGAAATAGGTGCTACGGGCCGTGTAACTGGGCCGCATTTAGATTGGCGATTTAATTGGCAAGGTGAACGCCTTGACCCTGCATTATTAATGCAAGACACATTAGCTAACAAAAAGTAGAGATTATGACTCAAGTAGAGCGCGAAGCCATTATTGCGCAACGTATAAAAGATTCGACCACTTCGGTAACTAAAGCCGTATTTCCTGGGCGTACTAACCATCATAATACGCTATTTGGTGGTGACGCATTAGCATGGATGGATGAAGTTGCTTTTATAGCTGCCACCCGTTTTTGCCGTAAACCATTAGTAACTATTTCATCAGATAGAGTCGATTTTAAAGAAGCTATTCCTGCTGGTTCATTTGCTGAATTGATATCAAAGGTATCGCATGTGGGGAATACCAGTTTAAAAGTGGATGTTGAAATATTCCTAGAAACTATGCACAAAGATAACAAGCACTCTGCTATTACAGGCAGCTTTACCTTTGTTGCTGTTGATGATAACCACAGGCCAACACCTGTCGTGTGTGACAAAATGCTGCATGGTTTTGAGTTATAACACCTAACAGGAAAAATAATATAAGCACCAATTATGGTGCTTATATTATTAACCATAAAGAACACATCATACTGTTTTTGACTAAGGGCCAACTTAGCAATTAAATAAAATAGAGAGTATTAGTTTATCAATGAGGAGGGCGTATTAAAGTAATAAATGAGACTAATAAAAAGGCGTGCAATGCACGCCTTTAAATAACTATAAAACCATAGCGGCTATCCAGCCAAACACCAATAACGGAATATTAAAGTGAATAAAGGTTGGCACAACCGAATCCCAAATGTGGTCGTGTTGTCCGTCAGCATTAAGTCCTGATGTCGGCCCTAGCGTAGAGTCAGAGGCAGGGGAGCCAGCATCGCCTAATGCGCCAGCAGTACCAACAAGCGCAGCGGTTGCCATTACAGAAAAGTTTAGCTCTAAACATAAAGGCACAAATAAAGTGGCAATTATTGGCACAGTTGAAAATGAACTACCAATGCCCATAGTTATAAATAAGCCGACCAATAAAATTACTGCGGCTGCTATGGGTTTATTACCGTCAAAAATGGCGGCGCTGCTATGGACTAGGCTAGCAACGTGTCCGGTTTCTTTCATTACCGCAGCAAAACCTTGCGCTGAAATCATAATAAAACCAATCATTGCCATCATGGCAACACCCTTACTAAACACGTCGCCGTTTTCTTCCCACTTAACCACACCAAATACACTAAATATAACCACCCCGACTAGGCCACCTAATATCATTGAGCCACTGGCATTTTGAGCGATCAGAGAAGCAAGCACGGCAAATAAACCAACCAGCATTACCTTTTTGGGGTTTTCAACATCAGCTTGTTGGCTTTGAACTGTTAATGCTGTGCTTGTGTATTCGCGGCGTTTTCGATAACTAATAAATAGGGCAATCAACAAGCCGACAAACATACCAATAGCTGGAATTATCATTGCTAAAGGGACACTGGTATTAACAATCTCAAGGCCATTATCAACTAGGTTTTTATGTAATATTGAGTATAAATAAATACCCCCAAAACCATACGGCAGCACCATATACGAGGTGGCTAAACCAAAGGTTAAAATACAAGCAATGGCACGTCTATCTAATCGCAGTTTATTAAACACAACAAGCAGCGGCGGGATCAAAATGGGAATAAAAGCGATATGCACCGGCACCAAGTTTTGAGAAGAGATAGCACAAATCAAAATAATAAACAGAATAAAGTAGCTTAATATGGTTTCACTAGAGCCTGTTTGTGCATTTACTTTAGCGAGTAACTTAGCGGCCAAAATACGCGTTAAGCCTGACTTAGAGATAGCGACGGCAAATGCACCTAGCATCGCATAGCTTAAAGCAATTTCGGCGCCTGATGATAAGCCAGAATTAAATGCATCAATACTTTCTTTTAAGCCCATGCCTGCGGTTAATCCGGCAACAAGCGCACTTATTGTCATTGCAACAATCACATTTACGCGGACCAAAGTGAGTCCAAGCATTAAAATAACGCCTATAATAACTGCGTTCATAGATTTCTCTGTTTTATAGATTTAATTAATTTTATCAGATCTTTAGCCTGATTTTTACGTTCTTTGGTAAATGGTTGCCTCGCATAGCGCACTTGCTCAAATAAGTGACAAAAGGCGGTTATTTGTTGCTCTGCATAGGGGGCTTGTTGACTAATGTGTTGTAATGTTTGAATAGGCGTAGCATTTTCAGGGTAGTTTATAGTGTGCTTATTAGCCCAACTGAGTATTTGATAATACTCTTTTACCAGCGGAGGTTGTTTTGTTGTTGCCTTGGGGCGGTTTATATAAATAAAATAAGCACTAAAACTTAAAATTAAAACAATAATAACCCCAAGCGGTACTAACCAAACATAAGTGTTACCAAATAGGGACGCTAATAAATCTTGTTGTTTATTTTTATCAAATCCCAGCACCCAACTAGACCATTGATAATCGAGGTTTTCTAATTCAAGGCGAAGCCAGTTTATGGCAGCATAATTACTTAAGCTAACTAAACCAAAATTAATATTATTTTTAAATTCATCATTTAATGCAGCACTCTGTGATAAAGAACCATTTAATCGTTCGGGCGCAACAACCGCTGTTGCATCAAATATTCTCCAGCCTGCATTAGTATATACCTCAACCCAAGCATGCGCATCGTATTGACGAACGGTAATATAGTCATTGTTTTGATTATGCTCTCCGCCTAAATATCCGCTTACTACCCGCGCTGGAACGCCAGCACTTCTAAAAATAAAGGCAGCTGCACTGGCATAATGACCACAAAAGCCACGTTTATTATTAAACATAAATTGATCAAGCGTATCATCACCGTGCATAGGTGTTGGCGTAAGAGTGTAACTGAAACTATTTTGCGAAAAATAATCTAACAGTTTATTAAAAAGCTCATCAGCGTTAGCACTTCTGTTTTTTAACTGTTGCGCCAGTTGATAACTTTTTTGGTTATTACTCACAGTAAGCGTTTTATAAAAACGCTGCTCTACGCTATTAAGCTTCTTAGTCGATAATAGTTTAGTACTAACAGAATATTGTAACACTTTGGATTTATATTGTTTTTTCCGCAGCAAGCCGACTGAGTTGGAAACTACATTTTCATTGTTACTATTGGCATAGCCAAGCCCATATAACCAATCAGCCATTGCTGGCTCAGCAATTATTGAGTATTGAGTGGTATTTCCATTGCTGCTATTTTGGGTTGGCAACATCATTGCTTGTTTTAAAAACGAAGATGTTTTCCAAGCGTTACCGTCAAATTCATCATGTACAATAGCGCGCCAATAATAAGGGGTAGAGGCTGAGTTATTATCAAACTTCGCTCTAAAAACCAACTCATCAGAGTTTGATAACTTTGCAATATCAAATGGGTCTATTTGTTCTGAGAGACCTGTTTTTGCCATTTTAGGGCCAGGTAATTGCCAAAATGCAGGAAGTTTTGGTAAAAATATTAAGAGTACAACTGCCAAAGGAAAAGCCAGAAATATTATTTTAGCACTTTGTTTTGATGACAGTTTTAAACTATGACTAGATTCAAGTAACCCAAGTACAGCAAAATTTAAAATATACAGTGTACTAATAATTAAAGTGGTAAAAATAGTTTGGCTAAACAAATACACTGCTGAAAGTGAGAAGAATGTGAGGGTGATGATCAATTGATAATGCTGCTTTGTTTTTGCCTGTAGTAATTTAAAAACGCATGACAGCAAAAGCATGGCAACAAACAGCACCACGGTATCTTTAAAGCCAATACTGCTGAGCATAATAATTAATGCTATTGCAGCGAGTCCGTTGGCCAGCCACGCATTGGGCTTTTGTTTGTATTTAAGGGTTAAATAAATATTCCAGCCACATAACGTGCTGAGCATAATAATAAAGGGCAGGGGCAAGTGCTCTATAAAAAAGCTCACTAACCCTAAGTAAATAAATGACAAAGAAAAATTTATAACGCGTTGATTTTTAATCTTATTCATAGTCAGTGCCTACACTACTTAAGGCTTGTAAACAGCGTTGCTGATGAAGCTTTCCTGAGCCATTTTCTATGACCTTATTGGGCAAATTCAACGAGTAATTAATGTCGCTTTCAAACGCTTGGCATACTAGGTAACACAATTGCCCTAAGCGTTGCTCGGTATCGCCAGTCATTAAGTTAAAGTCAAATTGTGTATCGGCAGATTTAAAATCACTAAATTGTTTTACGAGTAATTGTTGAGTTTTTGCGTAGTGTTTCCACGAAATTCGCTGCAACCCCATTTCTGGCAAGTGGGTAATTAAACTTTCAAACTCATCATCGCCTTGGTGCTTTTCATTACCATCATCATTAGCAGTTATTTGGCTTAACTGTTTGTAATTTGGGGTTTTAATAATTGAAGGGTAAACATAAACTGCATGACTAGGTTGAATATAGCTCCATACATTCACCAAACCAAATGGATAATTACTGGCAATTTTTATTGGCTTTAGTAAATAGCGTCCGCGCTTTAAATAAGGCAATGGTAACTGGCATTGTATGGTATCGGCTTTAACACTCTCTATATAGCAGGTGTGTTCAAAATTATTGGGATAACTTAAGGTGATTGACTGACATGTGTCGTTTGATTTTATTTGCCACACTAACTGAGGTTGCTGTGGCGCATAACTCTCAATAGTATTCTTAAAGCTGACAGTTAATCCTTTTGCGTTGCTATAACCTAACAACAAGGCAAAAATAATAATCACAAACATTAAATACGCCATAAACAGTATTAAATTATTTTGATAATTAATTCCCATTACAAAATTTAATAGCGCAACAATCGTAAAATATACACCCAGTGTGGAAGGCAAAACATAAATAGTATTATGCGATAAAGTGATGCTATTTTTTTTGTGCTTATTTTTTAATAAAGTCGTTAAAATTGTACTTTTTACAGCATGAATAAAAGTAGGGCGTTTTAATTTTAAAATACCCATTGATCTAAACGGGCACTAAAACATGTTTTAAAATGTCTGCAATTTGGTTGTTGCCAGACTCACTATGCAAACCTAATCGATGCTGGCACACGCTAGAAAATACCGCTTGTACATCTTCAGGTAGAACAAAGTTTCGACCTTCAATATAGGCCCATGCCCTTGCTGATTTTGACAGTGCCATACTGGCTCTTGGTGAAAGCGAAGCAGCTAACGATTGAGCCTCTCGTGTATAAGTCACTAATTCAATTATATAATCAATAACCGGAGCGCTTAGCGTAATATTAGCTATAGATTCTTGTATTTGTTTAAGTTGTTGCTGGTTAATTCGCTGTGGTAATTGGGAGTAATCGCGCTTTTGATTGTTTAATAGTAATCTTATTTCAGCGTTTTTAGGTGGAAAGCCTAAGCTTATACGCATTAAAAAACGATCTAATTGCGATTCTGGCAGCGGATAAGTTCCTGCTTGATATAAAGGGTTTTGAGTAGCAATAACAAAAAACGGAGTAGGGAGCGGATACTTTTCTCCATCTACGGTCACTTGTTGTTCTTCCATGGCTTCTAATAAAGCACTTTGGGTTTTAGGTCCCGCACGATTTATTTCATCAGCAAGTACTACTTGGCTAAATATTGGGCCTTTATGAAATGAAAAACTGTGTTCTTTATTATTAAAAATATTGGTACCAATAATATCAGCGGGTAATAAATCGCTAGTAAATTGAATACGCTGATACGATAAGCCCAAAACAGCAGCTAATGCATGCGATAAAGTGGTTTTACCCATACCTGGTAAGTCTTCAATTAGTAAATGACCTTCACTAAACAAACAGGTTAACGCTAATTTTATTTGTTGTTGCTTGCCAAATATAACGGTAGATAGGTCATCAATAATAGTGGTAACTAGGTGCTGCATAATGTCCTTTAATCTATCAGTTCTAAACGTTTCATTACGGCATCAACTTTTTGCGCGTTGAAAGGCTTGGCTATAAACTCTTTTGCGCCAAGTTCCCAAGTATTTTGTACGGTCTCGAAACTATTATGGCCTGAGCACATAACCACATGAGCATATGGGTGCTCATTATTGATCGACTCTAAAATTTCGATGCTTTCAGAATCAGGTAAATCAACATCTAAAAATATAACGTTGGGTGATTTTTCGCTAAGTAAGGGTTTAGCACAATCAAAATTATCACACTCAATAATGTCATCAAAACCTAAGCCGGCTAGCACTTGGCTTAAGTCAGCACGGATTTGTTTAACATCATCAATAATTAAAATTGGTTCGAGTGGGCGTACAAATTCCATATGAATACTTCAACATTTTTTACGGCTTGTGGTTTAATATTAAGCCAAGCATTAAGGAACCTCAAGGTGATAACTATGAATTACCGTAATAGTCGTTTAAATGCACTTAATGTCCGATACCGTCTAGTATTGGACTTAGTGAGCTTGAAGTTATTAAAATAGAGCGCCACACATGCACTTAGATTCTACTACCTATAATTTATAGTATGAAAGTTTAATGAAAGGGCAGTTAAGCCCTTTAAAACAATAAGTTAAATATAAAATAGGT
>NZ_JASDDF010000061.1:0-8991 GCF_030407535.1 Pseudoalteromonas sp. APC 3224
TATCAGTAAGTTAGAAAATATTGTTATTAAAATGATCATACCAACAATAAAGAACACATCATACTCTATTTTATTTGAAATTAATCTTAGCAATAGAGTAATATTTAAGAAATAACTACCAAAAGAAAAAGGTATTTGCGAAAATAGCTAAATAGTAAGATGTGTTCTTGGTGGTGTTATGGTTACGAAGGTACAAATTAGAAGTCAGTTTGATTTACTCAATGAGTTAACGCTTAGGCTAATTGAGGAGCTTAAAGAATATGGGTTTGCTAAAGCTGAATACTATCAACTGCCAGAAATAAGCAGTGTGGATGAAAATATAATTCCCGAGTCGATTGCAGTATCTAAAATTACAGGGGAACTGGCACATAAGGCTATTTTAAATTCTTTTTCTGATATGTATAAAAAGCCTGGTCTGAGTAGTCGCGTATTAAAGCGCCACCCTGGTTTATTAATATTACAAGATGCCAACAAACAAGCCATTATTGATCGGATTGCTCAAGTTAATAATGCAAAAGCGGCATTTAAAAATTGTATTTTGGCGATTGACAATAACGATGCTCGATTTGAAGCCGTGCATAATGCTATGCCAAATTTAATTACGCTTGCCGCTTATCGTAAAATTCATAGCGAAAGCGAATCCCCTTTTTCAGTTCGTTTTACTTGGATGCATAAACACGCCACTAAAACACTCACAAAAAAGATGGCTCTTGAAATGCTCGAAAAGTCCGCTGGGTATAAAAACCCAAGAATGATTGATCAGCAAAAATGGCAATCATTGGTTGCTCAAGAGCAAGTTCGTGTTGCCAGTCTAGGTGAAAAAGAAAAATTACGAATTAGGCGCCCTACCCGAGTTAGCCCACAAGTTAATGTTAGATACACGGCTCAAAATCGTTATCATGTTAGTGCAGCCTTACCTTTTATTCTTATAAACCCACAACCCGATGTTAAGTATGGCCAACTGCCGAGTTACGAAAAACCGTTATCACATCCACGAAAACGCGAGTATGACTTTCTGGTAGACCGTTTATATTTAGAACAAGTAACAAAGTAATTATGTTAAAAAGGCCACTTAATGTGGCCTTTAATATAAATACTGGTAAAAATTAATATAATTATTTTTCTACAATTTCTTCCAGCTTATCTTCATCAATTAATACTGCATTTTCAACAATGCGTTTACCACCTTGTATCTCTATACGCTTGTTATGTTTATTTAATGCCAGTATCTCATCACAAAACTGATCAGATGGGTGCATTTCATAAGTGTAATCTACAATATTACCTGTTTTATCATCTTTTACATTCGTAATGCTGTACTCAGATATTGCTCCTTTTTCTATTAAATCTTTCATCGTGGTAGTCATATCACGGCGCAGTGCTTTTAATTTATTTTCGGTAATATCATCAGTTGAATAGATAGAGCCATATTTTTCCATAATAGACAGCAGTCTAAAATGGTATGTTTTTCCTGGGGCAGCATAGCGCCATAAATGATATAAACGTAGCATCATCCAACGCGATAATCCGCGCTTTAACTCTTGAGCACTATTAAAATAATAACCTTTATATTCAAGGTTATCGATCATGTTATGAACAAACGCATTTAAACACGCTACACATTTAACATTTCCGCCTTGGCCTTTTTTACCACTAAAGTGTAAAGACGATAAAAAGTTCATGTTCGACTCGTAGAACGAATCATCAATATCAGAATTTTTAGTGTCGGTTGCAGAATATTTAAAAGAAAGTTTTGAACCTTGTAATGCTTCGAGCGATTCTTTAATTTGTGGGTAAGGCATAGATTGACCTACCGCTTTAAGTTCTTGTGCTAATTCGTTCATAGAAAACACAACTGCATATTGAATACCGGACTTAAAATTAATTTTTACTATTTTACCTTTTGAAGCAAGGCGAATAAGTGCACGCTCAACTTTTTCTTCTCTATCTGATGGCCAAACTAAGTATTCTACGTCTTCACCATCTTTACGAGTACTCACCACAGCCGGTGTTATTTTAATTTCACCATCGTATAATATACCGTCTACTTTTTCAGATATCTTACGTGTAATTATGGTTTTTTTAGGTGCTTCTTCAAGTGGCAGCTTTTTATGTCCTGAGCGAACAAAGCGTCCCCACAGATCATAATGGTTAAATGTGTTAGAGTAAGCGCGTAACCCATGGGCTGCATTTTCTATCGAAATTCGCACATCTTTATTATCTGTAAATAGTGCTAAGCTTTCGTTATCAATTGCACTTTCCACCCCGTGAATTTGGCCCCTAAGTGTATCGGGCAAGTTATCTACCGAGATGTTGACCTTTCGGCTCATGGTTTTTATTTCCGTTTTTATTGTGACAGCTAATAACAACACATAAAGCCACAAAAGTTAAATGTTTAAGTTAGTATAAAAGTGATCTGACTTCAAATAAAATGCACAGATCAATATTTTACTAAGAAAAAGTTAAAACATGAGATTTCAGATCAGGTTTTTACTAACTAGGCTTTAATAAACCGAATTTTTACTAACTGAAGAATAAATTTGTCCATTGCAAAGTGTTTTTTTTTAAATTTAGCACGACAAATGACAGTAAAAATGAGAGGCCTGTGGATAAGCTTAGTTCCAGTTAGCATAGATCTGATCTGTACTTACTACAGATCAGATCTATACTAATTAAACCGCTTATTATTCCTGATGGTGGGTGCATAACTTTATAATTTACTTAGTAAAAACATGATCTACAGCATCTATTTTGTGAATAACTCAGTGCTTAACCTGTGCGTAACTAAGCTGCTAAATATTTGCTTAGTAAAAAGGTGATCTGCTAGTAGATAAGGATCTGATCTTAACCACGTACAATGCTGATCCAGTTTTTTTAACATTGTTTATATAAATCAGAATGTTATATGTATATTTTAAGGCCTTAGCCTTTAATACCTTATATATTTAACCATACTTAAACTTCTTTATTTATACTAAGCAATATTAAAGGCGTAAAATTATTTTATATGTCATGTATTTAAAATGCATGTCGCCTTAAATAGTTGTTTACAGCTAATTGAATGGACATTATACTAAACGCCTAACTTTGAGGAATAAAGTATGTCTATCAATAATAATGCGCTAGATACCTACCGACTTTTGAAAGCAACCGCAGAAGTTGCTGAAAAATCACTAGAAGGACGTATTCAACATTACCGCGCCCATCTTAAATCTGAAGAAAAAGAATTAAGAACCTACACCCAAAAAGCCGCTGCTGATTTACTTGGTTGTAATAATCGTACCTTAAAAAGACGCCATGACAATGGTGATTTTGACGATTTAAACATAAAACGCGGTGCAAACGGTCATTACGCTTATACGTTGGTTAATATTTTTGCCATGGCCGATATAATGGATATAAAACCCGATCATCGTGCACCAACAGACAAACTCCAAGTTATTGTTATTAATTCACTAAAAGGTGGTTGTGGTAAAACAACGAGCATGGTTAATATTGCTGCAGCACTTGCCACTACTAACATCAAGCGTTACCGAATTGGTATTATCGATTTAGATCCGCAGGGGTCATCATCTAGCTTTTTCCCATCTTCTGAGCCCGATCCAATTACTGTTGGTGATTTAATGCGTGACTGCATTGATCTTGAAGAAGGTGAAACCTGGCCTGAATTTGTTTCAAACTCTTTTTTACCAACTCATATTCCTAATATTCGTGTTTTACCCTCAGGTATGGATGATTTTTATTTTGAACACGAAACTGCAACGTTGCTTAAAGACACCTCAAACTATGAGCAAACTCGCCATTACCATAAGCTGTTAGAACGTGTTATCGAGCCAGTAAAAGATGAATTTGATATTTTACTAATTGATACAGCGCCTACCCTTAACTTTATGTTTTATAATGCATTAATGGCTTCTACAGCGATGCTTATACCGGTTCATCCTGAAGCGGTAGACTTTGATGCTAATAATAAATATTTAAAACGTTTAGGTGAGATTTATCATACCGTTGCAGCTCTTGGTCACGATGGTTGGGATTTTATGCAATTTTTGGTTACCAATTATGTAAAAGGTAATCACTCACAACGTGACATAGTTAAAGACGTAAGAAGCGCCTTTGGTCGCCAAGTCATGAGCTACCCTATTAATCACAGCTCAGCAATTACTGCGAGTTCATCCTCGTTTAATACTATTTTTGATCAAAAAGCGTCTGACAGTTTAGCGAGTAGAGAATCGTTAATGCGCGCACAAGAAAATATCAAAGATGTTGTTGACGAACTCGAAATGCTAATTCGTTCAAATTGGCAATCTACACAATCAAAATTAAATACGCCTAAGTAAGGATGTTGACTAAAAATGGCTAAAAAACGTAAAAATGACACCCGCTTAGATCCCTTTGCAACCGCTGTTGGCAGTAGCAGTTTAGACGCTCTTTTAGAGCAAGCTAATGCAGGCGATGTTATTCGTATGCCTGCGCCAAGCGATCCTAATCGCGAAATCACATTGGTTTGTAAAGTGATTGCTCATAACGAGATTGAAAAATCGACTCAGGTTTATGGTAAAAATCGCCGTGTACAAGCGCTTTTAAACGAAAAGTCGGTATCCGATATACTTCCTGCAATTAAAGAAGATGGACGTAATCAGCACCCCGCCCTGCTTTGGGATCAAGGTGATATGAGTCTTGTTCTTGCAGGCTCAAGACGTCGCAAAGCCTGTATTTTGGCTGGTGCAGATTATCTTGTTTTGAGTTCAAGTGATTTTAATGAGCAAGATGCCAAAGTGTTAGCAGTTTCTTCGGATCAATACATTGCTCCAAGTCTTTGGGAGTTAGGTCAAGCGTATCAGCAAACTCGAAACGAACTCATTCAACAAGGCAAAAAAGGATCGTACCGCGAGATTGCCGTTATTGAAGGGGTATCGCATACCGCCATTGCGGATGCGATTAAAGCGTATGAGCAAATATCTGCCGATGTTATAGCCCTTTACCCAACAGCTAATCATGTTGGTAGAGAAGTCGCTAAAAAGCTGATTAACGCAAAGGAGCGAGACGAGGTTGCATTTAACGAGTTAGTTGTGGCACTTGCAAGCAATGATGAAGTTAATGCCTTAGAAGCCGACGACAAGCGCGCTATGCTGATCACTAAACTATTAACCGCAGAGCCTAAAACAGCATTAAAGCGTGAGGCTGTGCTTGAAAACGACTTTATTAGTGTGCAACGTAACCTTAAAAGTGGTGACGTTTCAATAAAAATTAATAATAAAGTGATGACAGACAAGCGCTTAGAACAACTTACTAAACTATTAAGTGCCTTTAATTAGTTAGTAATATCGTGATCTGTAAAAGGGGGAGGTTAGTTAAATAGTGATCTAGCCCTCTTAATTAGTTAGTAAAAATCTGATCTTCTGTGGTAATAAAAAGCAAAAAAAGCCCGATAAACCACTAAGGATCGTATTTTTACTAACTAAACCTGCTCTATTTGATTAAATTGCTACCTTGTTAGTAAAAACCTGATCTACTCCTAGCAAAACCTCTCTATTAAGTTAATATATTGTTTTTATTTTGTAATTTAAACGCCTTTTTTTAGTGAGCAAAATTAAACAATCCTTATAAACCAATTTTTTACTAACCAATCAGATCCAACCAGTTTATTTTAAAAATAATATTGCTTTAGCTCAGCGTTGATAAGGCATATACTGGAAAAATTGTTTTTAAATTTTAATACTTTGAGTGACATGTCTGCTAACTTATCAAAAAATGATTTAATGGCTATTTTTGAAGAAATTAAAAATGAGCAGGCTACCCAGTTTCCTCTTTCTGAGCGATTCATAAAAAAATTGTTTAAACCCGCGGTGTTAGCAAAGGGTAAGTCGTATTATAAAAACGGCCAAATAAGTTGGTTAGAACATAATGCTGATTTCTCTGTTGTTGATTCTACTGTGCAAGGCGATAAGGGCATTGCGTTTAACCAACGAATTGAGATCAGTAAATTACCAACTGGCTATTCAGTCGACACACACTGTACTTGTAATGTTAAAACTAAATGCCGCCATTTGGCTGCAATTTTGTTAAAACTTAAAATTGAACACTCAGGTGAATACGGCGAAGACTATTTTATTAATGACTGGTTTAGCGAACTTAGCTCGCTTAAAAACACCGATCAAGCTCATCCATCACAAGTGTTACTGTTTGTATTAGATATTGAAAACGATAAAGTATTTTTAACGCCTAAAATTGCCAACTACGATAAAAATAATAATTATGCATTAGGTCGCAATTTAACTGAGCAACAGCTTAATAGTTTTGTAACCCCTAGCGACCTGCTAGAAAGTGATTTTAGATTATATAGCTGGATCCGCTCGCAAAATGCGGTCGGTAATATTGAACTCAAAGGTCAATGGGGCTTTAACGCGCTGCAGCAATTACTAGCTACAGAACGATTATTTTTACAGCGTTCGCGAGTACCTATAAAAGCGCAACCTGGCTTACCCCTAAATTTTGTTTGGGAAAAACAAAAAGAAGTCACCCAGTTAAAAATTCACCTAGATCAAATTACTAATTGGGCATTAATTAAAACTACACCGCCCATCTACTTAGACTTAGATAAATATAAGCTAGGCCGCATTCGCACTCCGCTCAGTGCGGACGAAATTGCTCATTTACAAACAATACCAGCACTTCACGATACAAACTTTGATCGAATTTATAAGCAGCTTGCTGATAATTTTGGTGCCGGTGTTATTCCCCATCCTACTAATGCACCAAGCATGCCTGTTAAGTCGTTGAGTAATGCCGTACTTAAAGTCAGCATGTCGGGCTCAGTAATGGCTATTTCGTTATCGTTTAAGTATAAAAATAAAAACTACTTAGCAGGTACAGCGCCTGAAAAACTAATAAACAGTGCATTTGAAAACACCGTTACCAACGAGCTGGTCAACTTAGGCTTTGATTTTTGTAAAGGGGGTTTACACAGCGAGTTTATTTTTAGTCAGGAATCGGCTATTCACTTACACTGGTTAGCGCATGAGGTGTTACCAAGCTTTAAGCAACGTGGTTGGCAAGTATCAATGAGCAAAATAAATATTGCCGATACTAAAAACCAAATTTCCTTGCATGTAAACAGAGCTGCTGGGCATCAAATGCATTGCAAAGTTGTGCTTAACGATACCAAAGTGGCCACTTTATTTAATGTAAATAATAAACTGTTTGAATCGTTAAATCGTCAAAGCGAATTGTTTTATTACTATCCTGTTGGCCGTCAATTTGGAGTTATAGATAAGGCTGCGTTTAATTTATTAATTGAGTTTAAATTGCGATTTGAGTTTATTAAAACGCGCGACGAATTTAATATTCCACTTTCATACTTACCTGAATTAGTTAAGCACATAGCCATAAATGTTGAGCTACATGATCCGTCATTAGAGCGCTACCTTGATGAGCTAAGCAATGACGCGCTGTTATCGCCCAATATCGCCATTCATGGCTTACACGATTCTGTGGTGCTTAGAGAATACCAGCAAGAAGGCGTAGCTTGGCTTAACTTTTTAAAGCGTAATCAGCTAGGTGGTATTTTAGCGGACGATATGGGCTTGGGTAAAACTTTGCAGGTGATTGCTTATTTAGCCAGTTCTTATAATACTCCGCAGGCTGGCCCTACGCTTATTGTTTGCCCAACAAGCTTAGTGAGTAATTGGCAAAACGAAATTAACAAGTTTGCTAAAAACTTAAAAGTCACAACTATTTTTGGTGCACACCGTAATGATGCGTTGAAACACTTGGCACAAGCACAGTGTATATTAACCACCTATCCGTTATTAAAACGTGACATTGCTTATTATTCGCCACTGTATTTTGAAAACATTATTCTTGATGAAGCGCAGTATATTAAAAATGATACGGCACAGGTATCGCGGTTAGTTAAACGTTTGAATGCCGATTTTAAGCTTTGCTTAAGCGGTACCCCAATTGAGAACAATTTATTTGAATTAAAGTCGTTACTCGATTTTGCTATGCCTTCGCTATTAGGTTCCCAGGCGCACTTTAAGCAGCACTTTCAAGGTCCTATTGAGCGCGAAAGTAACATTGAGCGTGCAGAGCAGTTAAAAGCGTTAATTATGCCGTTTATTTTGCGCCGGACTAAAGCCCAAGTGGCTCAAGAACTGCCGCAAAAAACGGAGCTTGTTAAAGAGTTTGAGTTTGAGCCTAAACAAAAAGACATGTACCAAGGCATAACACATGCGCTTGAAGAAAAACTCATTGATTTATTTGCCGAGCAAGGCGTGCAAAAAAGTAAACTCGCCTTTCTAGAGGCACTATTAAAACTTCGCCAAATTTGTTGTCATCCTAAACTTATTGAGCCAGAAACCGACGCTGCTAGTGCTAAGTTAGAATGGTTATCAAGCCATTTACCTTTAATGCTCAGCCTTGGCCGTAAGGTGATTATATTCAGCCAGTTTACCTCTGCTCTTGATTTAATTGCCGAGCGTTTGAATACACTTAACATTAAATTTAGCATGTTAACTGGGCAAACGCGCCATCGCGATAAAGTGATAGACGAATTCACCAGTGGCACTACTTCGGTATTTTTAATTAGCTTAAAAGCAGGTGGCACAGGGCTTAATTTAACCCAAGCCGATACCGTTATTCATTTTGATCCTTGGTGGAATCCAGCTGTTGAAAAGCAAGCGACCGATCGTGCTTATCGTATTGGCCAAACTAATCCGGTATTTGTGTATAAATTGATTATGGCTAACTCTATTGAACAAAAGGTGTTTCAAATGCAGCAAGATAAACAAGCTCTAGTTGATGCATTATTTACTGAAAAATCAATGAGTTTTACCCAGTTTGATGAACAACAAATGTTGTCTTTAATTAAAAGTTAAAAATTAACAATAATTTTTTGAACTTATTTGAATTGTGGGCGTCTATTAATACAGCTTGGTTAAATTGCAGTTTCTCCAAGTTTTCATGTTGATATCCCATATAGTAGTTACT
>NZ_JASDDF010000062.1:0-8001 GCF_030407535.1 Pseudoalteromonas sp. APC 3224
CATTAATTGTATTTTGAAATTCATTAATAGTTGCTTCATCACTTATTAACTGTTGAATTTTAGATGTGAAAATGAGATGTGAGAATAAATTGGACTGATTTTCTTTATATAGACTTTCAAATATAGCATTTGATTTTTTAGGGTTTTCTGAAAGGTTTGCTAACCCAATTACATATCTTCTGAAAATGTCTGCTTGCGTTATCCAATGTTTGAAATTGATATTATTTTCGAACTTTTCTTCTAGTTTCGGTATTGGTAAATCATTTATTGATTTTTCTTTTTCTAATAATTGATCATCTGAGTAGTAACTTACGAGTAAGTCATATTTGTATTCAAAGGTAGCCCATTGGAAAATCATTTCTTTTACTTTAATCATTTCTTTGTAGCGGTGATTTTCAAAGAAAAGATTAGCTTTATTTAAAGCTAATCTAGCTAAATCTAATTTTGAAGACTCCAGAGCTAAAGAGAACGACTTTTCTATGAAATCTATACTAGACTCGTCTTTTTCTGAATAGTCTGTAGAGTCAATAACTGATAGAACTCTATTTCGTCTAATACTTTTATGTGTGTTAGCGTATAAGGTTAATATCGCTGATAGTGGGGCTTTTGAACTCAAACCCATTAATAATTCATCAAATAAAGCATCACTAAAATCATTGATAATTTTGGTTAGTTTACCCCATAAATCGTAACGTTCATTATTAGATGCGGTATAACTATCATTGAAAATTGGAAATCTAACCTCTTTACTTTCAAAGCCGAATTCAATAATTATATCTCTGATTATTCTTTCTATTTGGGTATTATTTGATTCAGGCAAAGAAAACAAGTTAATCAAAACTTGTATGTAGTTTTTAATCGTCTGCATAAACTGAATAGGGTTCGCTTCATTATTAGAAGAGAAACCTGTCATTAAATTCATTTTTGTGGGAAGGATTTTTGTAAAGTGTTCTATAGCAATCATATTATTGAGACCTTCCCAATACAATTCATCATAGAAGCTATCCGCATCTAGGCACGATGAGTCATTTGAAAGGCTTAAATCAAACAATTGTTTATAATGTTCTAATATCTCATTTTCGATTTGATATGTAATACTCGTTTTACTTAAAGTTAATTCTTTTTTACAACACTCCAACATTTTGAATAAAACGTACAGTTTATACTTTGCCCTTATACGGTCTAATTCAATTAATTTAATATCACTCAATAAGTATTGAAAAATATTTATTATATTATCCTTACCTGAGTTGGAGATTAAAAAGTTCAGACAACTCAATTCAATAGAGTCAGCATCAACATGGCTGTTGATATTATTTTTCGCTAAATATAATACCAACTTTGATAATTCATCTTCTCGGCTATTATTAATCGCCACATTGATTGTCGAGACACAAAGAAGTTCAACCACATTTTCTATAGTCTTTTTATACTCATCGTTATTGCTTCGATATTTTATTTGAATTTGATGTAGTAATTTGTAGAACCCAGCAAGGAAACAGTCAGGCTTTGAAAGAAGATAAAGATTGAAGTTATTATAGTTTCTTATAGAGGGGTGATTAAGTAATAAATGGCGTAAAACAATATTGTTTTTTGATTTTACAAATAATTCATCCAGATATCCTCTGCTACTTACATATGGATAGCCGATAAAAATATCATAATCAATGACGGAACGTAATGAGGAATATATAAGATTTGAATGATGCATTTGATTGTTGTGCCTGCTCCAATCAATCAAATTAATGTCACTTTCAAAGGTTTCTACTTTATTTATTCGATACATTTTAATAACTTGCTCTAAAGACAACGATTGGGATACTACTTCATCAGGTTTTATTTCTTTTTTACTCTTTTCATTCAGACCAAGATTGATGTGTGTAGTTCTAGAGGTAAAAAAAAGGCTCTGCTCAAACCCACGTTGACTTATTAGGAGGTTATGGTACTGCTTAAGTGACATTTGCAATAAAGTTGAATTGTCGATATTTGATTTACAAAATGCTATGAAAATTGATTTTTCGTCATTATCAAATATATCTTCATTGGGCATACCTATAACATCAATATAAGATTGTCTTAGGTCATAATATTTGTTTATGATTTTTTCTTGAGCTTCATATTGAACAAATTTTTTCCAAAAATAGTGATTAATTAATTTTCCAGAACCCCAACCATGCTCAGTAATATTAACGGTATATAGAACGCTATCTTTAACTATTTCAATGTTATAGTGCTCAAATTTATAATCAAAAGGTATAATTTGGTTAAAAGTAGCCTTATTAATAACAAATGTTGTTGGTGTTAAGTTTGAGTAACCCTTTTGAATGTTTTTGAGGTTTTCAACAAATCTTAGCAAAGGTATAAGTGAATCATCAACTTCATCATAACGATGTTTTGAAGGAAGGTCTGCATTGATACGTACCCAGTTATGCTCAAAAGTAAGTATTCCTAATTCTTCTAAAAGTGAGAAATCAAAGTTCTCTGTTAAAGATACGCTTTCACCATTACTATTCGTCCAATGCAGTTCTCCTGAATGCATTTTGATAACCGTATTACGACTTAAACGAGGGGTTTTCAGTTTTAAATTTATTAATATCTCGGCAATGAAATTGGCTTCAATATGTTTACTAGCATCCAAATCGTGCTGTATTTGAGTTTTGTGCGTATTAGATGGGGTTAACAGCTCGTTCAGTTCTGATATTTTTAGAGGCTTTTTATTGTAATGCAAAGTTGAGACCTTACTGTATCCGTTCAGTACGTATATTCTATACATGTTTTGCTAAACACAAACACTTAAATCAAACTTATCAACAGTATTATTCAGTACAGTTATTTACAGAACTCCAAGTAAGAGCCTTTTTGCCATTCTGGCAAATGGTAAGTTAAAAGTAATTTTTGGCTTTGTATGGGTGTTTGATATGAGTTAGAGCTTAGTTAAGAGCTTTAGCTATTTGAAATGTTGTATTTAACTGCAATTTTATTTAACAGTGATAGCTTTAGCTCTTTTTAGATAATAGGGAGCTTTAGCTAACTCGTTTCAGCTTTAGGTTATGCCTTTTCTACCTTCCATGAATAATGCCTTGTGATTATGGCTTTACCAGCGAACCACAAGCCTTTTACTTTGAGTATGAGTTCACCATCGTAATAGCTTTGCAAACACTCGCCAGTTTCCTCAACGATGTTTAAATCGTAATGCAATTTGATAGGTCTATCCTTTAGTTTTGTGTGTAAACCGCCCATAGCGAGTATATAGCCTTTCCAATCACTGTTATCAGCAGCAAAGCGAGCTTGCTCCAATAGGCTGTCTTTTTTATCATTAAATACAGAACGTAAACGTCTTAATTCGCGCCATACAGATACACTGGCACCGCCAATTTGTTGAAACTGACGAATACACCAGCAAGAAGCCCACGCATCAATACGTTGTGCTACAAGCAGCGAATCGTTACCAAATTTATCTTCACCTACACCTTCACCATCTATATTTTTCGCTATGTATTTTAAAATATAGCCAGTTGCAGAGCCTTTGTTTGGGTCTATATGTTTAAAGTCACAACGGTTTTCCGCTGCGCCTTTTTCGTCACCATCAACTTCTAACGCGTAATAGCGAATAATTGCTTTCAAAGCGCTTAACTTTTCGCTCTCAATAAAAAACAGCATATGCCAATGCGGTGTTCCATCATGTTGTGGCTCTGCTACACGAAAACCATAAGGCGCAATATTTTGACGTTTAAACTCTGCGCGGGCTTTTTGCCATTGTTGGTTTAAATAGCTATTGGCTTCATCAGGCATAAAACCTTCCCACTTAGGGTTAGCAGCTCCCGACTTTGAAAAAGCACGATGGTATTTAGAAGGGCAGGTAACCGTAATAAAAAGTGCTTCATGTCCTAGCTCTTTCGCTAGGTCTTCAAAGCCTCTTGCACGGCATAGCAATTCATCTTTTCGTATCTTAGGGTTTGATACATTTAGGTCTGATATTTCCTTTAACGAGTAGCGTTGGCCTTGCTCGTTAAGTATGTAAGTTGAGCTAAGCAGTTCGTCATTTCGCTGGCGCTGAGTAATGCGGTTTTGAGTTGTTATATTGCTCGCATAAATTTCTCTTTTTCTGTTTACGAAATTTAAATGCAGTGCAGCTTTTTCGTTTGCTTGAGTAATGAGTTTGCGAAACTTTCGCAGCCACCAACGATTATCGATGTAACGTTTTATGCAGCCTGATATTTTTATGTTGTTTTTAGGCTCTATCGGCGAAACACCAAACTTAACTGCGTAGTTTGATAAAAAATCAAAAAGGGCTTTTTGCTTGGCATCAGCGAATTCGCTATCAATTTCGGTATTAGTAGAGCGAATAGCAGCGGATTTTTCGCTTTTGGTTTCGCTGTTAGTGATTTTACTACTACGAAACTCATGCGAAATGGTTCGCTCTAGTTCGCTATCATTTCGCTGTTTTTGTTTAGCTTGATAGTAAAGAAAGTTAACTTTTTCGGGGTTAATGGCAATCTGGCGGCAATAGTTTGCACACTCTTTTGCTATGTTATTAATATCATCATCAAAGCAAAAAAATAGGTGTGCGAGTTTTTTAGGTAAGAGTTTATAAAGCTTATTTGTTGTATCTAAAACATGGCGGTTGCGCTCAAAGTTATTAGGCTTACTAAAAGCATCAGTTAAAATTGTGCTTTTAATTTTATTAGAGAATGGCGCTAATTTTTTAGTTAAAAACGCCGCATCATACCTATCAACTAATGCTAAATACGGCGTTAAAATATCGTCTTGTTCATTAATCGCTTTTGCAATTAATGTTTCTCTAAAGGTACTCATTGGTTATTTAGGGTTAGCGTAAGCAAACACAAAACCACGACCTTTTTTAGTCAAAAAGTAATGTTCATATTTAACGCCAAAGTGATAAATTATTTCACTTGTTACAAGTTCTTCGTTAACCAACTTACCAAGTGTACGCGTATCAAATTTAAACGGCTGGCCATGCTTACTAACATAGGTATGTAGTCCGTTCATTTGTCGATATGAATAACCAATCTCACGGCAAATTTCGAAATAGGTATTTTCTAACGATAACCAAATTAGTAGTCGAGTTTGCTCTTTAGTTAACTTAGGCATGATCACCCCCGTTAGGGTTTTGGCCTAAATGCTCCAAGCGACAAAAGTTATTTAACCAGTTATCTAAATCATCTTTTAAATAACGAACAGTGCGACCAATTTTAATAAATGGCGGGGCAGGGGTTCTATTAGTGCGGTTGCCTTCCATACGTGATTGACGTAAGAAAGAGCGGCTCATACCGATATATTCGGCTGTTTCTATTTCTGATAATGCGCGTTTGTTTGTGCTGGTTGGCATAAGTGCCTCCTGAGTTATTAACGTTTCAGGAGGTGTTTTACAATGCAGATTTTTTTAAATGAGCTTATCGATGAGTTGGATGAGCTTATCGATGAGTTTTAATTGGTATTTTTGTTAAATAGTTTCTTTTTTACTTTGGAGACTCTATTTGCAAAAGCATTATAGCTAATCGGCAATCTTGGTTTACCGTTTCTATCTTTCCATTTGATATGACTAACAGTGATTTCTGTTAGTAAGTTATATTTATCAAATACCCTATACTCTTCAAGGTCATCTAGCTCATTTTCAAGGCTTCGCCAATAGAGTTTAGCTGTGTGTTCTGGTTCTGCCTCTACTAGCCTAAACAACAATTCATTAAAATCATCTGAGCGGTTTTTACTAGTGGTGACTGAAAGAGCTAAATTGTTAGGTGAAACTATATCAGTGGGGCTTACAGGTTGTGTAACGCCAACTTTTACGAGGTCATTGTGTAACATGCATGCATCAGCTAGCTTTAATTCAATAAATTGAGAATCTAATTGTACCTTTGGCAAGTTTTCATCGAGTTCTTTTACATTTCTCTCTGGTTTTTCATAGCTGGGAATAATCATTTTGAAAGCTTTGTCCATCCCATTTATAAGAGTACGGTATACATACTCTTTTTCAATAGGTAGTAGCTTTGCTGGAATAGACTGCCATTCTATTTCATGCAGTTTTTTAGGCTGCCACATGTATAGAAATGTATTAGGAAAAGCTAATTGAAACGGATATTCCGTAATCCAATTTTGTATTTTTTCTTTTTCGGTTAGCCAGAAGTGGTCGCAACTAACTTCTTTTTCAGAAAGCAAAGCTAGCTGATTATTTTTGCTTATTCTTACAAAACCTTGATAACTAGCTTTAGCGAATCCAATAAAGCCTTTTTCTTTTCTCCATCCACCTATTATGTATTCTTTTTTATCTAGCCTAAATATTAGCTCCAGCTTTGAATTTTCAACTAAATAAAGCACATCACTAAAAGATAAGTTGAACCGTTTTTCAAGTTCATCTAAACGGTAATATTCTTTTTCTATCATTAATTATTTCTACTCATTAAAAGGTAAGCTAGGCAAAAGGAAATACAAACAATGTTAAAAATATCAGAAAATGATTTAAGGATCATTAACCTATAAAGCTAACTAGTATTAACTTGGTGTTTGGTTCCGATTTAAACCAAGCATGATGCGGTTTACAGCTGTATATATGATAGCGATTATGGCGATAAAACAAGTTTACTTAGGCTTGATGGTATTTTAAGTAGGTAGTTTCGGTTTAAACCAAGCGTCATACGGTATACAGCTGTATATGTGATGGTTATTAGAGTGATAAAAAGACGTATCAGATTACATACATTTTTAGATAGTAAGCTTTCGGCTTAAAGCCAAGTAAAATGCGGCTTACAACTGTATAGCGAAATAGAATTAAGCTATAAAACAAGCCTACTTAGGCTTAGATGGTATTTTAAGCGGTTAGTTTCGGTTTAAGCCAAGCGTGACGAAGTATACAGCTTCATATGTGATAGTGATTAGGGTGATAAAACAAACCTATCAGATTACATGCATTTTTAGATAGTAAGCTTTTGGCTTAAAGCTAATTTTAAAGCGGTTTACAGTCATACAGAAAATAAAGTTGAAGCTGAACATTTAACCTATAAGGCTTAATTATGTGAGCGATTATTAAACTCCGGTATATATAAAATACTTATGAGTTATTATTTTAATTTCATTTTAGGGTCCGTCCTTATGTTTATTTAAAGTTTTGAGTTTCTTCCATAACATTAACGTCATATATACATCAGCTTGATTGGAGCCTTCATGCGTATCTGGAAATTCTCTTGATTTTTTTATGTTTTCCTTAAATGTATTACCAAGGCTACTTCCCAAAATGTTTGGCCAATACTCTTCTCGTATATCTGTGTGTTTTTTAGGCGGAACAAATGAAGAGCCTCTCAGAGAAAGTGATAACTCATTAACTTGTTCGAGGTCATAACGATTACCGTTATAAGTAACAATTTCATGTGCCCTCTCTAATCTTTCAATTGCGTTTATACGTTTATCACCACGATAGGGAATATATCTACCGCCATTTGTATTCTGTACCCCAATAATATTTTCACCAACATCAAAAACTAAAATCGACATATCTACTCCACTCTAAAGCATAACGGATGCTAATTTGCTTTATTTATATGGGTTTTAACTTTTCTAGCATTGCAAAGCCAAAATTTAAGTATATTACCAAATGGAAAAAGTTTTCATTAAAACTAACTATAGTAAATTAAATTTAGTATGCTATTGAATAGTTATCAATGGGGGCTATATACAGTTATGAAATGTCTATTACTAGCAATATTAATCAGTATATTAACTTTAAGTGGGTGTACTACTTCTGATGTTATAATGACTGGAAGCGCAAGGGTTGCAACATCACCTTCTGAAATATCCTTTTATCTAAGACCACCTAAACAATTTGAATCAATAGGGCTTGTTACGGCAGTATCTAATTCAACGCCACTTCTAAGCAGTAATAAAAATAGCGCACTTAAAGAGCTGAAAAAGAAAGCTTCTAGCGTTGGTGCTAATGGCTTAATTTTAATGAATGAGTCCACTTTAGGAGCTCAAGTTGAATTAAAAGCG